>CAZXVN010000099.1:0-9168 GCA_964643945.1 uncultured Lentisphaeraceae bacterium
TGGGTGTTCCATCAGAACACGGACCTCTGGCGTGCGTCCGCGCCGATGGACGGCCCGACCTGGGGCACCTTTTCGGTGGGCGGTGCCTGGCTCTGCACGCATCTGTGGGAGCGCTACCTGTACAGCAAAGACACGGATTACCTGCGCACGGTTTATCCCCTGCTCAAGGGCGCGTCCCAGTTTTTCCTGGACACTCTGGTGGCATACCCGAAGAACACGGCGTGGCTGGTGACCTGCCCCGCGACCTCGCCCGAGAGCTTCCCGGCCAGTCCGGGGAACCACGCGTTTTACGACGCTTACTGCGGCTTCACCCAGCCGGGCACCACGATCAGCGCGGGCACCACCATGGACATGCAGATTCTGCGCGACCTGTTCGCGGCTTGCGTCGGGGCCGGGAACGTGCTGAAGACCGACGAGGCGTTCTGCCAGAAGGTGGCGGCGGCCCGCGCCCGCCTCGCGCCGATGCAGATCGGCAAAAAGGGCAACCTGCAGGAGTGGATCGAGGACTGGGGCGACATCGAGAAGCAGCACCGCCACATCTCGCACCTTTACGGCCTGTATCCCGGCGCGCAAATCTCTCCCCGCGCCACCCCGGAGCTGGCCGAGGCCGCCAAGGTTTCGCTGAACATGCGCGGCGACGGCGGCACGGGCTTCGGCATGGCGTGGAAAGCCGCCTGCTGGGCGCGCCTGCTCGACGGCGAGCACGCCAACGTCTGCCTGGCCAACCTGGTCGCCAAGCAGACCTGTCCCAACCTCTTCTCCATCTGTTTCTCGGCGCCGCAGGTGGAGGGCGCGATGGGTGCCACGGCGGCCATCGCCGAGATGCTGATGCAGTCGCAAGCCGGCGAAATCGACCTGCTTCCGGCGCTGCCCAAGGCCTGGCACGGGGGCGAGGTCTCCGGCCTTCGCGCCCGCGGGGGGTTCGAGGTCAGCGAGGTCTGGGCCAAGGGCCGGCTGGTGTCTGCGACCCTCGCCTCGACGATCGGAGGGCCTTGCGTGGTGCGCTCGAAGGACCGCCTGGTGGCGACGGAAAACGGGAGCGTCGTCGCGGTCGAGCGGCCGCAAGCGACCGTCCTGAGTTTCAAGACCAAGGCGGGAGGAGTCTATATCCTGACACCTGAAACGCCGGGCAACTAAAAAGTAAGAAGGATGCTATGAACGCAACGAGAATCAGACAAGCCGTTTATTGTGCGATCGCCGTTCTCTGCCTGGTGATGGGGCAGCCTGTCGCGGCGGCCGAGGCCGCCGTGCCCGCCGCGCCGTGCGCGTGGTACAAGGATTCGGCCTCGAAGGCCGAAAGCAAACTGGTTGCCCTCTATGGCGAGGATCAACGCGTCCGCATCCGGCGCGGGCTGGATCAGGTCGGCAAATTCTGGCGAGCGGAGGACGGCGATGCCGCAGTGTTTGAGGCGTTCGCACTTCAACATTTTGCCGGCAAGAAGGAGGCGCTGGACACGTTGTTTGACCGTTTCGAGCGCCAGCTGGAAAAACTCGGCGGCCTCTTGACGGAGATGCGGTATGAGTTCCGTCTCCAGACCGAACTGGACCGCGGGCCGATCCTGCCCGTGGATGAGATGTTCTCGGCTTTTGAGCCGGGCGCGCACATCAACGACGACTTTTTCGGCAACAAGCTCGCGTTTGTGGTGTTGCTTAATTTCCCGCTCTACAGGCTCGACCAGATCCTCGCGGAAGGCCCAAACTGGTCCCGCCGCCAGTGGGCGGAAGTCCGGTTGGCCCAGCAGTTCTCGAAGCGCGTGCCCGCCTCCGTCGAGCAGGCCCTTTCCGATTCGCAGACCGAGGCCGAACTCTATATCAGCCAATACAATGTCTGCATGCATCACGTGCTGGACGAAAACGGCGCGCGGCTGTTTCCCGCCAAGCTCCGCCTCAGCTCGCACTGGGGCCTGCGCGACGAAATCAAGGCGCAGTACAGCAGCGGCACAAACGGGCTCGTCCGCCAGCGCATGATACAAACCATCTTGGAGAAGGTCATCGACCAGACCATTCCGGCGGTCGTGATCGACAACCCGGCGGTGGACTGGAGGCCGGCCAGCAACGAGGTGACGGCCTCGCCGGCGAAGGATCTCGAGCCGGACGCTTCCCGCGCGGGTAAGGCGATCAGCAACGCGGCCGAGCCGGACACGCGCTACGCGAAATGGCTGACGGTGTTCCGCGCCTGCCGGCTGGAGGACGCCTATTCCCCGACGGCGCCGACCCTGATGGCGCGCCGGTTCGAGGAGGACCGCCAGATGAGCGAGGCGCGCGTGAAGGCGACGCTGGAGCAGCTGCTGACGTCGCCGCAGTTTGCGGAGACCGGGCGGGTCATCGAAAAGCGGCTGGGCCGGCCGCTCGAGCCCTTCGACATCTGGTACAACGGGTTCCGGCCGCGCGGGAAAGACTCTGAGGAGAAGCTGGACGCCATGGTCCGCAGGAAATACCCGAACGCCGACGCCTTCAGCGAGGGCATGCCGGCGATCCTCAAGAAGCTCGGGTTCAGCGCCGCGCGCGCGGCCTTCCTGAAGGACAACATCTCTGTGCAGGCAGGGCGCAACGCCGGCCACGCGATGGGAGGGGCGATGCGCGGGCAGAAGGCCCGGCTGCGCACGCGCATCGATCCGGAGGGCATGAGTTACCAGAGTTTCAACGTGGCGATGCACGAGTTGGGCCATAACGTCGAACAGACCTACTCGCTCAACCTGGTGGACCACACCCTGCTGCAGGGCGTGCCGAACAACGGGTTCACCGAGGGCCTGGCGATGCTGCTGCAGGGGCATGACCTCGAGATGCTGGGCTTGGCGAAGCCCGACGCCCAGTCCGAGGCGCTCGCGACCCTGAACGACTTCTGGGCCACGTGCGAGATCGCGGGCATGGCGCTGACGGACATGGCGGTGTGGCACTGGATGTACGAGCATCCGGAGGCGACGCCGGCGGAGCTGAAGACAGCTAAGCTCGGCATCGCGCGCGGCATCTGGAACACGTACTACGCCCCGGTGATCGGGCTACGAGACTCGATCTTGCCCGCCGTGTATTCCCACATGATCAACAACGTGCTCTACATCCCCGACTATCCGATGGGCCACCTGATGGCCTTCCAGATCGAGGAGCAGATGAAGAAGGCCGGCAAGATCGGCCCCGAGTTCGAGCGCATCACCAAGATGGGCAACGTCACGCCGGATCTGTGGATGAAGCACGCGACCGGGGCGACCGTTGGCGCCGATGCCATGCTCCATGCAACCCGGTTGGCGCTCGGCGAGGTGACAAAATAGGCAAGACCGCATGAACGATTTTACTCGACACGTACAGACGCGGGGATGACGATGGGCAACTTTAACCCCGTTACACGCCAACGTGTGCCCTCCACCACGACGGAAGCGCCGATATGCGGACTGTACGTAAGTACAGGTGCCATCAGGTGGCAGACGGGAGCGGTATCACCGTCCGCTTGAAGCGCGACCAGACAGAACGGTGCTGTGGCCACGCCCACCATGCCCCAATCAAGGATGCCGCGCAACACAACTTTCGCGCCCTGTTCCGGCGTGTTGTCCAACACGAAACCGCTTAATTCCGTCGGCGCGGGTTGCACCGCCACGGGCGGAACGGCCACAGCCCACGCACGGACCACAACCGCAACAGGGTCATTCGTCACAGAACCGGACACGCCCTCGTCCATCAGGTTCGTTTCCACACCCTCCGGCGACATCGCGGCCAACGGCTCCACCTGATCGCGCAAGACCCAGAATTTCACGTCCGGCGGCGGTTTGACTTTAAGCCAATCGCCGTAAAAGCCTCTCACCTCAACATGCTCGCCTTTGTTGAGGCTGCCGACAGACCGGAAGGTCAAACCCGCCCCGGCCCGGACACGGCTCTTGTCGGCAATCACCACGCCCTCTTTCACCAGCTCGCGATAGACCCACACGCTCACGTTCTCGGGCGGCTCGACACACACCCACGCCTCGTCCGTCAATTCTCCGCGCACCACAAGCTCGGTGCCGGACGGCTGCCACGCCACCGCCTCACGGACCGCGTTGGTCGACGCAAAGATAGCCACGCGCCCTTCGATCACCCGCACGCTGCACGGTTCTGCCTGGTCCACCGCCAGCGCCCAGGCAGCCATCAGCGGGATCCAGAAACCCACGAGAACGTGTGTTCGAATGTCCATCGCAAAAATAGAAAAAGCCGCATGCGTACATCCCCGTCTGGGAGAGATACGCATGCGGCAAAAGGATCAATCAGACAACGGCCAGACGCGGACTCTACACACCCGGCTTGGTTTTGCGCAGACCCAACCCGCGATCACCGTCTTTCCACAGACCGCGCTTCTTCAGCACGTTAATGCGCTCAAACCGTTTCAACACGTTGCGCTTTGCCATAATCTTGCCCGAACCCTTCAAGCTGGTATGCTGACTCATTTACGCCATTTCTCCTCTTTACGCCCACCTTAGTCGTCAGACGTAAGAAATAAGGTTATCAGAAATCGGGATGCTTTCCAACCGCAAAAACAAGACGATGCAATTTTAACTTTTCAATTGCGCAAAGCGCGCACACGGAGGCAACTTGCCCACCAACGGTTGGGCGTAGTCAATAAACGCTTGTGTCACATGGTTTCCGGCCTTGTTGATAAACGCGTCCGGCATGTGGCGCGTCGCTTTGGCCACACTGCGGAGCGGCACCACCACAAAACTCACCCCGTATTTCTTGGTCGGCTTGCGTTTGATCGCGACCGAACCGCTCGACACCTCGTCGCACACCGCCGCCTGCACGGCCGCCACGCCCACCCCGCGCGCTTCCCTCGCGTCGCATGCCGAGGCAATGCCCGGGAACGACCGCTGCAAATAGCCGAAGGTGTCGGCACGTACGCGCTTGATCCCCGCCTGCTCTTTGAGCGCCTGAGCCAGCAGATCGCCCAATGCGCCGGTGCCGCTCAACTGCACGTTCCCATGCGCATCAATTTCCTGAGTGTACTTCGCGAGGATCGGCGTGCCGTCCTGATCGGCGACACCTTCCGAGACCGCCACCACGCAACGTCCGTACTTCTTCATGGCGGCCTTCACATCCTTTAAAAATTTTTCGACACGGAAGGGGCGCTCAGGCAGATACACCAGATGCGGACCGTCGTCCTCGTCCTGCCGTGCCAGCGCGGCAGCCGCCGTGAGAAAGCCCGCGTGCCGTCCCATGATCACGTCGATCTTCACACCGCCCAGCGCGCGGTTGTCTAGATCATCGCCCTTGACCGCGCACGCCACGAAACGCGCCGCGCTGCCGTAGCCCGGCGTATGGTCGCTTTCGCACAAATCGTTGTCGATGGTCTTAGGAATGTGAAAACAGCAGATGCCGTAATCTTCCCTGACCGCCTCTTCGTTGATGATATGGACCGTCTCGGCCGAATCGTTGCCGCCGATATAGAAAAAGTAGCGGATCTCCAGCTTACGCAGCACGCGGAAGATCGTCTGGCAATCCTCGGCCGTAGGCTTGCGGCGCACCGACCCCAAGGCCGAGGAGGGCGTGTTGGCGACCTCCTCCAACGTCTTGCGGCTCTCCTTGCGCAAATCAATGAACGTCTCGTCCAAAATGCCTTGGATACCGTGCAGTGCACCGTAGATCTTTCCCACGGTCCTGTTCTCTCGCGCGGCCAGCACCGCCCCGACCAGGCTCTGGTTGATGACCATTGAAGGACCCCCGCTCTGGGCGATCAACATGTTCCCCTTTTTCATCGCTTTCTCCTCTCAAACCCGCTGCTCCGGTGATTCCCGTTTTTTCCGAGACCCCACGTTTCAACAGCCGCCTTCACCTCGTTTGGCTCATTATGATATACTGACACCATGTTCAAAGGCAAACCTCCGTTTGTAGCGACATGCGATTCCGGCAGCGATGCGCCGTCCGACTTTGCTTCGGCTCCCGTTGAGTCTTCGTATCAGGTGAAGCCGACGCTCCTGCGCCGACGCCTCACGCCGCGCGATCAGGCCCGCAACTGCGGCGTCAAAAAACTGTTTGACCATGTCACCCCGGGTCTGCCGATCGACGCCGACCCGGCCGAGACCCGGCAAGAGCCTGAAAAGTTCTCGGACCTCATCGAAAAAACGCTCAAGAAACTCAACCTCACCGACCGCCCCTGGTTCGACGAACTCGTTCGGATGTGGCCCGAACTCGTGCCTCCTGACGTGGCGAAAGTGACACGCCCCGGCAAATGGGACGCGGGCATCCTTTACGTCTATGTGACTTCGTCCGTACACCTTTTTGAAGTCCGCCGCTCCCACTTGAAGCGCATCGAACAGGCCGTGCGCGCCTTCGCCGACGACGACCGCATCAAGCAGGTGCGTCTCATGGTCAACAGCGTCCCCCTCCCCTATCCCTGATGCAATTGACACCCCGCAGCCAATCCTCCACTATATGCCATTCCATCACGTTATGGGGCACATTGGATTCCTAAATCGGGAAATGTCAGAAACGGGTCAAAGGGCCGGACAACCCTTTTGGCGGCATAAAAAAACTTGGGGGGGACTGGCGAGGGGGTTGACCTCGCAATCCCCAATAAAGCCGACTGATTACTTTTTGATTATCATTCAAGCAGGTTACAGGGGGCAAGGCAGTACCATGTTAGAAACACCCCCAAGCGCGCGGAAAAGCTACAAAACGGAAAACCCCAATAAAACTCGGTGTTTATTGAGGTTTTAAGTGGTGGAGGTAAGGAGGGTCGAACTCCTGACCTCTTGAATGCCATTCAAGATTTAATGCTGTAAACACAGCATAATATTAGAAATAAAATAAAAGTGTTGTAAAATAGACACATTGAATGTTACATTAATACTGTTTCAAGCAGTTAAGCGAAAGGCGGCCCAATATGGCCAGAGAGATCAAAGAAAACACCGAACACAAACACATGTTCAAGCGCGGGATAATTTGGTGGGTGACGACTATGCGTGATGGGAAACGCACAATTATATCAACCAAGGAAACCGAGCTTAAGAAGGCGAGATTTGTACGAGACGAACTCTTGAAGCCATATGACTTGCGCGACGAAAAAAAACGGGTTGAGGCCATGTTATCCCGTGTCCAGACGGTCGCGCAACAACTTACCAAGATAGAGGATGGTGTTAAGGCAACCACGATCAAACACGGATGGCAAGCGTATCAAAACCAGAACAACCGACCTGACAGCGGCCCAGTCACGCTACGAATATACGAAGGCTGGTTTGAAGCGTTCGCACGCTGGATAGAAGTCAGGCACCCAGAGATTACAGAGTTGAGACAAGTCACGACGGAACATGCGGGCGCATACGCCAGCTACTTATTAGAGCGTGTCAGCGCGACGACATTCAACCGGCATGTTTTTTTACTGACATTGGTGTGGCGTATTTTAGAAAAGCCAGCGCGGCTATTAATCAACCCTTGGAAGAGCATAGAGCGCAAGCGATTTGCAGTCCACTCGCGCCGGGAACTGACTATAGAAGAGTTACAAAAGGTATGTGAGACGGCACAAGGAGAAATGCGGTTATTGGTAGCCCTCGGCACTTTCTGTGGCTTGCGTCTGGGGGATGCCGCTTGTCTAGAGTGGGGGTGTGTGGATATGTTAAAGGGCATTATTTCACTTGTCCCGCAGAAGACCGCACGGAGGTCACAAAAGCGGGTCATCATCCCCATACACCGGACACTTTACAACTTGCTCGTGGAGATCCCGACGAAACTGCGTAAAGGGTATGTCATGCCCACAACGGTGGCACGTTACAGGAGCTTCAATGGTGCATTAGCTAAAGACGTTGCGCGTTTATTTCAAAGTTGTGGCATTCAAACCACAGCAACCGTAGTAGGTTCAAAACGTAATCGCGCGGATTGCGGCTTCCACTCGTTGCGGCACACGTTCGTTTCCCTTTGTGCGGCTGGAGGCGTTTCGCAATCTGTGGTGCAGTCGCTGGTTGGACATGGTTCGCCGGCGATGACGCAGCATTATACCCACATTGGGCTTGAGACGGCACAGAGAGCCGTTGCATCGCTTCCGGATGTAATCCAGGCAAAGGGGCTGCCGGAAGCCGCCAACGCGACTGAGGCCGAAACAGAGGCGTTGCAGAGGACGCTGGTACGTATGACGCTGTCCCAACTGCAGGTGCTCGCAGCAAAGGTTAAGGCTCTTATCGGAACACTAGAAACTGCTGGCAAGACAAAGGCGGTCTAAGGCCGACCAGCGATAGCCTCGCAAATGGAAATCACATTCCCCCCTAGCCGCCCCAGGACCGCGCCTGTTGCGTCGGCACCGCCGCCTCGCCGCAAGAGCCGCCGAACTCTCGCCGCCCTTCCCGATCAACCCGGCGAAGAACTGGCCAATCGTTCCGAGGGCCGAATCCCCCACCGGGATGCGCACGCTCGGACCTATGGCGGTTCATTTGACCCTGAGTTTGTCCAGTACGCGCTTGCCGTAATCCCCCGGCTGGCCCGCCGACCTCACCGACGACGCCATTCTCGAACGCCTGCTCGTCCTCAACCTCGCACGCGGTCATGCATAGGATCCCTTGCCTTGTCGGCCTGGTTACGGGGTGTAATCACGCGAAACTGCACGGCTTAAAACCAAAACACGGTGTCTGCTATTTCGTTTTGACCGTGAAGGTCCGCTTCACGTCTTGGATGGTGACCTCCGCAGTGGCGGTTTGACCCGCGGCCTGGCTTGTTTTCATACGGAAGAACAGGGCGTCGCCCCTGGTGACCTCGGTCGGCGCCGATGACCAGTCCGATGAATAGATCCGGTACTCGCAGCCCTGTACCGTGAGCTTCGACGTCTGCCGCTGTCCGGACACCAGCACAGGCTTCGACTCAACCATCTGCCCCGGCTCGGCGTTCTCGACCGAGGGGATGACAAACCAGCCGAAGTCGTCCGCGGGCAGGTTCACCTGGATGTTCTTCAGGTTGGTGGGCATCACGGTTTTGCCGGTAGGCGCCTTGACGGTGGTCTTCGGCATATCCACATGCGCGTTCGCCGCGACCGGAACGGTCTTCAGCGAGACCGATGCATTGCCGATCCCCTCCAGGCCAGGCATTGCAGCGGTGATCGTCATCTTGCCCGGTTCAAAGGTGGAGCGCACAAGGATGATGCACTGCCCGGCCATGAGCTGCGTCGGATTCTCGCCCACCAACAGCCCGGCGCCTTCGATCGAGAAAATGACCGGTTCGTAGTTGTTGACG
>CAZXVN010000100.1:0-6141 GCA_964643945.1 uncultured Lentisphaeraceae bacterium
GCCAGGCCCTACGCGCCTGACGACGGACTTCTCGGGCTATTTTTCGGGGCTCGATGCCAATGTGAGTTTCAGCGAATGGGGCGTGGGGGCGGTGCCTACGCGGTTTGAGATTCCAGACTGCAAATATCATCCCTTGGAACAGATGGAGTCTGCCGATCAGATCAAGGCCTTCGCCTGGCCCGATTTGGGCGAGGACTACCGCTACGCTGACGTGTCGGCCAAGGTGGAAGCCTATCACCGGCGCGGCTATGCGGTGTGCGGCGAGCTGTACCAGACGATCTTTGAGATGGCGTGGCTGCTGCGCGGCATGCAGACGTTCATGGCTGATTTTGTTCTGAATCCCGAAATCGCGCATGCCATCTGCGAGAGGATCACGGAGATAAGAGTCAGGCAGGCTCGCCAGTTCGCGAAAGCCGGTGTGGCTATCATCCGGCTGGGGGATGACATCGTCACGCAACAGGGGCGCATGTTCTCCCCTGAGATTTACCGTGAGTTCATCCAGCCCCGGGTCAAGCGGATAGTGTCGGCTGCCAAAGCGGTCAATCCGGAGGTGATCATCTTCATGCACTGCTGCGGGCGGGTTGAAGAGGTGATCGATGAGCTGATCGAGGCCGGCATTGAAGTGTTGAATCCGCTGCAGCCCGAATGCAATGACCTTGGGAGGATAAAGGAGAAATACGGGGACCGCCTCGCGTTCTGGGGCGGGATCGGTGTGCAGTCCGTGATGCCGCACGGCACTCCGGAAGAGGTCCGGCGGGCGGTTCGGCAAACGGCTGAATGTCTCGGCATGGGCGGCGGACTGTTGCTGGCGCCGGCCCACATCTTGGACCCTAGTGTTCCTTGGGAGAATGTCGAAGCCTATATTGCGGAGGCGAAAAAGTGATGAAAAGGGGCATGCTTCTGGCGGTCATATTTGGGTGGTTGTCGGGCAGCTCGGTGTTGTCTGGCGAGCTGGAAAAAGAGTTTGCCTGCCCGCCGGACTCGGCGCGGATGTGGACGTGGTGGTTCTGGCTGGGGGACAAGGTGGACAAGACGAGCATCACGGCAGACCTGGAGGCGTTAAAGGCGCAGGGCATTGCCGGGGTGACCGTGTACAGTCTCAGCGGTCCCGGGGTGCCGGGCAAGGGGCCCAACTACATGAGTGCCGAGTGGCGCGACTTGTGGAAACACACGTTAAAGGAGGCGGAGCGCCTGGGGCTTGGCGTCAGCACGATGTTGTGCAGCGGATGGAACGCGGGCGGTCCGTGGATCAAGCCTGAACAGGCGTGCAAGCGGCATGTGCATTCCGAACTCATTCTTGAGGGGCCGCAGCACTTCAAAGGTAAGTTGCCGCTGCCTGTATCTGATCAGCGATTCTACCGCGATTCGGCCGTTCAGGCGCTTCCCGTTGCTCCTGCAGATGGCAAGTCAGTAATGACTCTCAGCGCCAGCAGTTCCCATAACAATTATCCGGTCGGCAATGCCGGTGATGGGGATGGTGACACCTTCTGGGTCAGTAATGGCGAAAAGCCGAACGAGGGGCCGAGCAAGGATAAGCCGGAGTGGTTGAGGGTTGACTTGGGGCAAAGTCGTGCGGTTAAGAAAGTGACCGTCCAGCCGCGGCCGGGGTATGGACCCAGGGACGCGGAGGTTCAGATCTCTAAGGATGGAACGACGTTTACGGCGGTGAAAGCGCTGGTGATGGAACGTGAAAAAGCCGCAGAGATACAATTGCCGGACAAGCCTGTTCGCTACATTCGCCTGTTCGTCTCCTCCACGTATTCGCCGCAAAGCGAGAACGTGCAGGTCTGCGAGGTTTTTGTTGACGGTCAGCCCCTGAAGCAGAGTGGGCCGTCGCCGTTGCTGGCGTTGAAGGCCCTGAGCAATACGGTTGGAGGCATGTCGCCGACTAAGGAAATCAACGGGGCGGTGCTGCAGCCGTTACCTTCGGAAGAGACGGGCACAGCGATTTCACCGGCATCGGTTGTCGACCTGACCGCGCGCTGCACGGCTGATGGCGAACTGGAGTGGGATGTGCCTGCGGGCACGTGGAAGATTCTGCGGACAGGCTTTACGCTGACCGGCGCCATGACCTCCTGGTCCTCGCCAACGGGAATCGGTTTTGAGTCAGACCCCCTGGATGCGGCGGCCATGGAATTCCAGTTTGCCAATACAGCGGCGCTCCTTGCAGAGGATGCCGGTGCGCTGGCAGGAAAAGTCTTCCGCTCCGTGCAGATTGACAGTTGGGAGATCAACCATCCGAATTGGAGCGCTGGCTTGATAGAGGGTTTTGTTAAATTCCGCGGCTATGATCCGCGCCCCTATTTGCCGGCCCTCTCCGGGCTGGTCGTTGGAAATTCCGAGACAAGCGATCGCTTCCTCTATGACTATCGCAAGACCGTGGGTGACCTGGTGGCGGAGAATTATTTTGGCCGTCTCAGCACGCTCGCCGCGTCAAAGGGGATTGTGCAGCAGAGTGAAGCAGGCGGGGTATGCTCTCCCAAAGCGATGGCATTAGACTGTTTGAAGAATCTTGGCCGTTGCGCGATTCCGATGGGCGAATTCTGGCAGGACGGCACCTGGGTGGAAGCCAATCAGAACAAGAACGGAAAGCAGACCGCTTCTGCCGCTCATCTTTACGGGAAAAGGATTTCCGCTGCAGAGGCGTTCACCTCGTTCATTCACTGGGTCGACTCTCCGGCTTCGCTCAAGCCTACGGCTGATCGCGCCTTCTGCGAGGGGTTCAACCACTTTTTCATCTTCTCCAGCGCCACCAGAAGTGAGGACGGGTTGCCGGGGACAGAATTTTGCGCGGGCACCCACTTCAACCGCAAGATCACATGGTGGAATCAATCGCGCGGATTCAACGATTACATCGCACGGTGCAGCCATCTTTTACAGCAGGGATTATTTGTCGGCGATGTGCTGTTCTACAACGGCGATCAATGTCCGAATTTTGTGGGGCCGAAACATATCGATCCCTCGGTTGGACCAGGCTATGACTATGATGTCTGCAATACAGAGATCATGCTCACGCGCTTGGCCATCAAGGAGGGCCGCATCGTTCTTCCGGATGGCATGAGCTACCGCGTGCTGGCTCTTCCCGAGTACACAAGCATGCCTGTCGAGGTTTTGTCCAAACTCAAGGAGTTGGTGTCCGCTGGCATGACAGTGGTCGGACCCAAGCCTGTGAAGTCGCCGGGGCTGAAAGATTATCCGAAGTGCGACGAGCAGGTGAAAGCCATGGCTGATGAACTCTGGGGAGAGTGTGACGGCAAGACCGTCACTGAACGCGCCTTCGGCAAAGGCCGGGTCGTGTGGGGAAGGACAGTGCGCGATGTGCTCGGCGCGGCAGGTGTTCAGCCGGACTTCACCTATTCCGATGCGCAGTCGGGTGCGTTCCTGGACTGGATCCACCGCAGCGCCGACGGTGCGCAGATCTACTTCATTGCAAACCGTAACAACCGTGCCGAGAAGGCGATCTGCTCCTTCCGCGTCCGAGGCAAGCAGCCTGAAATCTGGGATCCGGTGACCGGCACGCAACGCGCGGCCCTCACCTTCAGCCAAGGCGATGACGGAACCCGTGTCGCGCTGGAATTCCCGGCCTACGGCTCGCTTTTCGTCATCTTCCGCAATACAACCCGAGCGTCGAGTGTCGAAGGTCGAGCGTCGGACAAGAAGAACTTCCCAGACCTGAAGTTCGTCCAGGAGCTGACGGGGCCGTGGACAGTGCAGTTCGGTCCGAAAGGGGGCGGGCCGGAAGAGCCCGTAATCTTCGGTGATCTGACCGATTGGGCGAATCACTCCGATCCTAAGATCAAGTACTACTCGGGTAAAGCCACCTACAGGAAGACTTTCGACTCCGCTGAACCCCGAACCCTGAACCCTCTCTTCCTTGATCTGGGCGAGCTGAACAGTGTGGCGGAAGTCCGGCTGAATGGCATGCCGCTGGGCATCCTGTGGACCCGGCCTTACCGGCTGGACGTGAGCGCTGCCATGAAGAAGGGCAGCAACGAGCTTGAGATCGACATCGTCAACCTCTGGCCGAATCGCTTGATCGGCGACGGGAAGTTACCTTCGGAGAAACGCATCACCCAGACGAACATCGGCGCGTATTACAGTGGCGAGCACAAGTTGCTCCCGTCCGGCCTGCTGGGGCCGGTACGCGTTTTGGCCGAGTGAACAAGAGACGGTTGCTGGGCATTTATTTGGATAGAGAATGGTCATGATTACCGGAAAAGACAGACAGAGGATACGCGAGCTGGCGGCGCGATGGATGGCGCAGGCCGCGCAGCCGGTCATGAGTGAGCGGAAAAAACTCTGGCGGGCTGTTCATGATCTCAAGATGGTGCGCCCGATGATCCTGGTGGAGACGGGTTGCGTCGAGGGATTCGTCACGACGGCAGACCTGTTCTGCGAAGACCCTTTGTTGCGTGCGGTGGAGCGTAACTTGTTTGAGACGGTCAGGCACGCCGAGGAGGTGGGGGACGATGTGGTCGTCGAGCCGTATTACCGGCTCGGCTGGCAATTAGACCTGCCGGATTTCGGCGTGCAGGTCGAGACCAAGCCGGCCACCACGGCGACGGGGGAGAAATCGCTGGGCTACAGCTTCAATTTTCCGATCAGGACGCCTGAAGAAATCAGCAAGCTGAAAAAGAGAACGTTCGCAGTGGACAGGGAAAAGACCCTCCAGATGAAGAGGATGCTGGAGGACGTGATGGGCGACATTCTTCCGGTCAGGCTGGGCAACTATGATCCCTTCAACGTCGATCCGGGCGATGACGGCTGGACGGGGATGTTCTTTTTTGGGCTGACGTGGCAGATCTACCGCTTCATCGGGAACGACGGGCTGCTTTACTGGCTCTACGATGCGCCGGAGGCCATCCATGCGCTGATGGACTACATGCTGGACGACCGCACGCGGCTCTTCGACTTCATGGAGCAGCAAAAGCTGCTGGCCTTCAATACGGACAACCAGATGGCGGGGCCACGAGGGTACGGTTACGTTTCAGAGCTTCCGCAGCCTGATTCGGATGCGCCTGTGACCTTGAAGAACCTCTGGGGCTGGGCCGAGTCTCAGGAGACCACCTGCATCTCGCCGGACATGTTCAGGGAGTTTTTCCTGCCGTATCTGGCGAAACTCAGCGCGAAATTCGGTCTGATTTATTACGGCTGCTGCGAGCCGGTACATGACAGGCTCGACCTGATCATGGAAGCGATTCCCAATCTGCGCTCCGTCTCGGTCTCCGGCTGGGCCGACTTCCAGAAGATCGGGGAGATGCTGGGCAACCGCTACGTGTATTCGCGCAAGCCGACGCCCGCCTTCCTCAGCGGGGCGAATCCCGACTGGCAGGCGGCGGAAGACGACATGCGCAAGACACGGACCGCCGCAGTAAACGGCAACGTGGAAGTCCTTTTGCGCGACCTTTACACGGTGAACGGGGAACGCGGCAGACTCGCGAAATGGGTTGAAATGACGAAGGCGGTGTTTGAGTGTTGACGGGGATTGACCGATGAGCACGGACTTGAGAAAACCGAATATCGAGCGGCTGTTGACAACCATGCGCGGCGGGATACCCGACCGGGTGCCCAACTATGAGATTTTAATCGAGGCGCGAAACGTCAAGGCGCTGCTCGGGCAGGATGTCGGGACGACCATGGCGGCCTCACGCGGGTCTTCGGAAAACGCACTGTATGCACCGCCTATGGCTCCCGAACTTTTTGCCGAGATCTGCAATAAGACCGGCATGGATGCCATGACGCTGGAGTCGCTGTGGACACCGCTCAAATGGCGCGACGGGCAGGGTGGCTTGCACATCATCAACGACCGGCGTCTTAACGAGTGGGACGACCTCGATCGGGCGATCCTGCCGGACTGGGAGCATGATTTCAAGCCCCGCCGCGATGTCATCCGGGACTACGTGCGCGTGGCGAAGCAGAACAACCAGGGCGTGGTTTGGTGTACAGGCGCGTTTTTTCAGTGCTGCTATTTTTTCCTGTGTGACTTCAACGAGTTTCTGGTGAAGTTTTATACGGACCGGAAGTTTGTGGAGACGCTGTTCGACATCTGTACGGACTATTACGTCAAGATGGCCGAGATAGCCGTCGAGGAAGGGGTTGATGTCCTGTTCCTGGCTGACGACATCGCCTTCAAAAGCGGTA
>CAZXVN010000101.1:0-7569 GCA_964643945.1 uncultured Lentisphaeraceae bacterium
CAAGTCGCTGGAGACCTTGGCGGCAGCGGTGCTCACGGGTAACATGGGCGAGATTCTGCGGCTGGTGGACATGTTCGACAGTGCGGGCAAGGATATGCGGCGGTTGGTGGTGGAACTGATGGAGCATTTTCGCAATCTGCTGATTTATCAGTATGTCGGCGAGGACATGGCTAACTTGGATGCCACGCCTGAGCAGATCCGCACGCTCGCCGAGCAATCGGCCTTGGCGGACTCGGCGCGCGTGCTGCAGATCGCCGACCAGTTGGGCGAAATGGAAGGCCGGCTGCGTTATGCGTTGTCGGTGCGTACGCTGATTGAGATGTCGCTGATCCGTTGCGCCCGAGTGGCACGCTCGGTCTCGCTCGACGAGGTGCTCAAACGGCTGAATGCGATCCGCACGGCCGAACCTCCTGCGGCAGCCGCCCCCGCGGTCGCCGCACGACCAGCCCCGACCAACCTCTACGACGATCCCGCGCTCAAGCATGTCATGCAGATGTTCGACGGCAAGGTCGTCGGTGTCGAAGACGGCAACGACTGAGGTGTCAGAACCCCGCGCGCTTGCCAGCAATTCTAATTGTGGCCGTAAACCGCCTTACGGCGTCACTACAAACGAGAGAAAATCATCGGAACGCCGTTCGTAGTGTGCCCGTTTTACCGCGATCACCGCGCCCGGGTTCATCGCGAGCGCCGACACGGCGAGGGCTGAGGTTCGAAAGAGATCGCGGCGCGATGCGCCACTTCGAAAATTACCGGAGGCATCGTACATCAGAGTTCTCCGTCTGTGCCGACATCCTGATCGCGCGGATCTCCGCCCGCAACGCGGAGTTCAATGCTGACTTCCAATGATTGGAAGTTTCCGCGCGGCAAGATTCCAGTCATTGGAAAATTTCTCAGGCCGCGGCGGGCGCGGGCGGGCGCATCTACGGCAGGTTGGTCTTGAGTTCGAGGCCGTAGAGCTGCGCGAAGATTTGCGCTTGGCGGGCGAAATCGCCGCAGTAGAGGATGGGATGGGGGCCGGGGTAGATGGTGCAGATGTCGGCAACATTTTCCATTTTCACCATGACGCGCGTGGCGCATCCGCCGGTGGGCGGGCAGCCGGGCGATGTGATGACCGATCCGCGCCAGGCGTCGAGGGTCTTCTTGACGGTTTGATATTTGAACAACGTCGCGGTTTCGTTGGCGGGCCACTGGACGTCGAGTGCGAGCGACTTGGGCATCTGGTGGAAGAAAGGGCGCAGATCGTAGGGCGCGTCGGAGCCGCAGGGGCCGTGCAGCTTGGTCGTGCAGGTGCAGTGCGAGGCGAAGTAGAGGTTCTGCTGGATGTCGAAGTCGGGGTTGTGCTGGAAGCCACCGCGTCCAAAGAGCGCCGCGCCGAGCATCAAGGAGAGCGTCGCGTTGAGATCATTCTCGCAGCCGCACGGGACAAGCGCGCCGTTGTTGAGAGAGAAGCTGAGACATGGCTTGCGATGTTTGAGCATCAGGCATTCAATGGTGATCGCGTCGGCTTCGTGGCGCGTCATCAGTTCACGCACTGCAGAGTGTGCGCGGACGCCGTCGAGGAACGCCTTGTCGGCAAGATCGGTGACTTTCCCCGCGCAGCGGCGGACGGAACTGGCGAGGCGTTGGAGTTCGGGTGTGACTTCGGTTTTTTCGAAGAGATCGTTGAAGTGGTTCGGCGGGACGCCGTGGATCGCCATGCCGAAAAATTCTTCCCGGTCGTCGGCCTCGGCGGTGAGTTTGCCGGAGACGCGCAGCATCCGGCTTTGCGCCAGCAGGTTTTTCGCGTGAATGGTGCGCAAGCCGCGCTCGAGTTCAGCCCAGTTTTCGACGGAGTGGATGTAGTGGACGCGCGGCGCGGTGCGGAGGAATTCCGGCGGCAACTGGTGGCTCGCGCCGACGGGCTGATAAACGATGATCGGTCCCTGGTACGCGGCGAGTATGGGTTTGAGTTTTGCGCTGAATGTATTCCAAAAATTGAACAGCAGCAGCGCGTCGGGCTTCGTCTTCGCGATGTCGGCGATGAACGCCTGGATCGCGGCGTCGGTGAAGATCGCCTTTTCTTCGAGCGCGAGTTGCAGATCAAGGCCGGCGGCGAGGCGTCTGACCTGTTCGAGGAATTTCGCCTGCTGCGCCTCCGGCTCAAACTGGTTGCCCGGCCACGTGGACCACTGCTGCGTGTGCCAGCCATCCTCGCACTTGCCGGCGAGTACGACCTCCTGTGACGGATAGAAGAACGCACCGCGGATCACGGCGGGCTTTTTCGGGCGCGCTTTTGCCAGCGGCGCGATTTGCGGGAACGTCGCGCAGCCTGTCGGCCAAGCAGCCATCGCGGCGATGGCTGCGGCGGAAACGAGGAACTCGCGGCGGTTCTGGTTCGTATGTGCGTTCATCTGCGAAACCTCCGGTCAACAACTCACACCTGATGCCGCGCGATTCTCCGCGCGTTGCCGCGAATGTCAACCACCTGCCATCGCGCCACCGGACTTCCAATCATTGGAAAAGACCGGATGCGATCTCTTCCGTGCTCATCGGCTCTCCGTGTTTCTCCGGGCAGGCGCAACCGCTCCTGTCCGCCCGGGCGGTTTTTCAAAACGGGCACATCATAAGGCTTTCGGCTCACACCGTCAACGCCGGGCGTCAAAAAAACCCTGCCGTAATCGGCCCCAAGCCCTTTCCCCCGTCCCGTTAGTTGACATAATTACCTTTAATCCGCCGGCGGCATACCCGCCCCCTCCTGCGAAACGCGGCTTATACGTCCTATCCGCCTTGCCTTACGATTTTCAACTCTCCGCCTTTTCCCCGCAGGATTTTGACACTGCCAATAATTGTCCGGATTGACGCGATGCCAGTGCCGATTGCTAATGCGATAGCAACGGCGGGTCCCACAGTCTTGTACTTGAAGTTATTCGGGGAGGAGGCCAGCAAAAGCAAAAATACAATGCCGACTAACAACAGAAAACCACTACAAGCCAGCTTAACGGTGGCCGCTAATTTCGACACAGCCGGAGTCCACAATGTTTGGCAAGACCGGCAGAGGCGATCACCGTTAACGGCCGTTATTTGTTCGCTATCAACCTTTATTATGTCGTTGCCCTCACAGATCGGACAGGTTTTTGAGGCGTGCGATTCTTTCTCTAACCGTACCATCAGCCAAGCTCCCGCTGTGGCGCTCCCCAATATCACCAACATCGGCAATAATCTCTCCAAGACTGGCGCATCACTCGACTTCACCATTTCAAACCCCACAGCCAACATGGTGGCAAAGAACACAACTTCCCCAATAAATATCCCAATGAACCCTCCCACCACCCCCACTACAATCAGCTTCGCCAAACTCACTTTATTCTGTGGCATCTAGTCCCCCATTTCATTAGCCGTCCTCCTATCCGCGCAGTGTGTCCGCAAGATAATTTGCACACCGTTCTCATCTGGCTCTCCGTGTTTCTCAGGCGCACCCGCGCCCGCACGCCCGGACGGCTTTTCTTCCCGCCCGGAATATCCTCAATATACGGCTTTTGGCTCTCACCGTCAACACGGGCGTCAAAAAAACTCCCTGCTGTCGTAGGCCCTATGGCCTGTGATACAGCCGCTCGAACAAGCGCGGCGTTATTGTTGCTGACATGTCGTGGATGCGGCCGGTTCAGGAAAAAGCGTTCAATATGAACATGCCTCACGATTTATGAAGGTCAGCGGGCATGAGCGGGAGAAAAGGGGGGTGTCAATCCTTCCGGAACGAATAGGGTTGCACCAATCCGTGTCGATTCCGCCGACGGTCAGAATCCAGTCTTCGTGATCGTGCCCATCACCTTGCGGATTTCTGCAAACAGTCGTTCCTTCGCAATCTTCCCGGCCTTGATCTTGCCATCGAGTTCGCCCAAGGATATCAGTGTGGCATCCATTTCTTTGCGAGTCTCGTTGGCACGTTTGGTCATGTCCTCGACCGACTCCTGCTCGGTGTACGAAATGCTCAGGCACCACTTGCCGCTGATCTTTTTCATTTCCAGAGGGTTGCCTCCGCTGGCAATAGTGGCCCAAGCCTTGTCGCCGCGGATCTCGACCTTGACCTTGGACATATCCGGCTTGCCTTTCACAACCACCTTTTCCAACGGCGACGGCTGCGTTTTGAGACCGTCCACCATCTTGCGCAGCGTGGATGCCGATTCCGCCGTGTCGAACTTTTTCTCGATCGTGTCGGCCAGCGAGGAGTATGCTTTGGCCAAGTCAATCCTGCAACTCAACAGGGTCTTAAATGGCTCGCGCTTGGCCGGATCGCACAGGTCCACATAACAGCATTCCAGATCGTTGATCTTGGCAGCCTCGTGCATGGTCAGCAGCACATCCTGCGGCGAGCCCTGCTTGATCGCCGTCCCACCGCTGCTCTTGCCGTCGTCGCAACCGGCCAGTACCAGCAGGCTCGCGGCCAGCACCACCATCAGACTCGATGTCAGTTTTGTACACATCCGACCCTCCGTTGTTCTCCGGGCAGGCGCAACCGTTCCTGTCCGCCCGGGCGGTTTTTCAAAACGGGCACATCATACGGCTTTGGGCTCCCCGCCGTCAACGCCGGTCGTCAAAAAATCCCTGCCGTAATCGTCCCTGAGCCCTTTCCCCCGTCCCGTTAGTTGACATAACCGTGTTTGTTCGTCATTCGGATGACCCGCCCCCTCCGGCGAGATGCCGCTTATACGTCCTATCCGTCGTTGCCGTATCCGCTGAGATACTCCGCGTCTCCTTGACAATCGCATTAATTCTGGGGGCCGGTACGCGAATATCCATGGACAGCGTGTTTTGAGAAATGCCCAACGGCTTAAGGAATTCCTCAAGCAGGATTTTGCCTGGGTGAATCACATGGCGTATTACGCAAGGCGAAATTAACGGGTCAGTTTCCAGGGTGCTTGTGGAGGATGCCGCGTATCGCCTGATGCGGGCTACCGTTTTTCATAGGGTCTCCAAGAGGGTAAGGTCTTTGACGAGGGCGAGGCAGAGCGCGGCTGAGTTGGCCGCGGCCTGCGTCAGAAAGGTCTGGAAGTCGAGCGCGTTGTCGCCCTTGCAGGGCACGTCGCTGAGCGCGCGCAGGATGAGGAACGGCACGCCGAAGCGGGTGCAGGCCTGGGCGATGGCGCCGCCCTCCATGTCCACGCACTGCACCGCGTCGTCAAAATGAAGGCGGATGTGAGCGAGCTGCTCGGGCTTGTAGATGAAGGCGTCGGACGAGCCGAGCAGGCCGTGGTGGCAGGTCGGCGGCAGGGAGTGTCCGGCGGCGACCGTGTGAAAGTGAGCGAGCAGGGCGGGCGACGCTTGGAAGCGTGGGGCACATCCCATCATCTGACCATAGGCGAAGCCGAGCGGGGTGACGTCCACGTCGGTATAGACGATCTCTTCGGGCACGACGAGGTCGAGGATTTTCTGCTGAGGCTGCAGACCGCCTGCGCAACCGGTGTTGATGACACAGCCGGGGTCGAAGTCAGAGAGGAGCAGGGCGAGCGTGCAGGCGGCGTTGACCTTGCCGACGCCGGACTGGGCGATCACCAATTCTTGGTTTCCATAACGGGCGTGATACAACTGGGTGCTAAAGTGGATGCGGGCGTCATGTTCAGGAAAAACCGCCAGAAGGGCATCCAGCTCCTCCTTCATGGCGGCCACGAGGGCGATCGGTTTTTTCATGTGAGCTAGTTTCATATGAATCCCGCTGCATGTCAACAGGTTCAGGGATGGCGAAAACGGGGAACCCCTTCTCCGCACTTGAACCCGAGTCGGAAACCGGCTAAAATATTTCGAACTTATGGAAACGAACAGACGCAAAGTGTTGTTGGTGGATGATGATCCGAGTTTACTCGAGACGTTGGGAGATTTTTTGACGTTCGAAGGTTACGAGGTGCTGTGTGCGACGAGCGGGGAAGATGCGCTGGTCAAAATGCGGCCTTTCCAACCCGACCTCATCATTCTCGACATGGGTATGCCGGGCATGGGCGGGACCGGATTCATGGACCGCATCACGAACCCCGACGGGCGGATGCTCTATCCGGTGTTGGTTCTCACGGCACGCGCCTCGATGGCGGGTTTTTTCGCGAACAAGCAGATCGCGGGGTTCATTGCCAAACCGTGCGATCCGCCCGACCTGCTGTTGGAAGTGGGGCGTATCCTCTTTATGACCGCGAGCGAGGGTGGCCATGTGACGACGCTTCAGGGTAAGCGTCGTCTGGTCGTGGCCGAGCGAGATCCTGTTCTGAGGGAGACCTTGCGGATGGAGTTCATGCGTGTCGGTTTCGAGATCGAAGCGGTTGCCACAGGTCCCGAAGCCGTGGAGGCGTGTGTGACGCTTAAGCCGGATGCGTTGGTCATGCGTCTGGAACTGGAAGGCATGAGCGCCGACGAAGTGGTCGGCCTGTTGAAGCGGCTGCCTCACTCGCGCGGCATGCAGGCGGTGGTCTACGGCTTCGACCTGCCGGAATCTCAGTTGGAGCATGTAGCCAATCTCGACATTCCGCCGAACTGCATGCTGAAGGATCTGTCAGTCAATACGATCATCGACCGCACCATGGCCGTGACCGGCGCATAAGGCGCTGGGGCGGACTCGGCGATGACAGAGATCAGGAGTCGCTATGCGTTGTCCCAAATGCGGACACTTGGACGATAAGGTCTTAGACAGCCGGGCTGCGCGTGAAGGCGCGTCGATCCGTCGACGTCGGCAGTGTTTGGCTTGCGAACACCGGTTTACGACCTACGAGGAGTTCGTGAAAGACGAACTCCGGGTGATCAAGCGGGACGGCCGCCGCGAGGAGTTCAGCCGTCTAAAATTGGAGCGCGGACTCATGCGGGCATGCGAGAAGCGGCCGATCAGCGCGGATCAGATTCACGACCTGGTCGACCAGATCATCGAAGGGTTTGAGGGCGAGAGCGAAGTCGCCGCCGACGTCATCGGCGAGGCGGTGATGACTCGGCTGCACAAATTGGACGAGGTGGCCTACATCCGCTTTGCCTCGGTCTACCGCCGCTTTGCGGATGTGAACCAATTCCTCAAGGCGGTCAAAGACGTGGTTGAGAAGAACTGACGGGGAAGCCGTCTGTCGTCTACAGCCTGAACATCTGCAGTCTATCCCCATGTACAAGCTGACAGTCTATATTCCGGAATCGCATGTGGAGCCTGTTAAAGAGGCTCTTTTTGCGGCCGGGGCGGGACGTTACGCGGCCTACGATTGCTGTTGCTGGCAGGTGCTGGGACAAGGTCAGTTCCGGCCTTTGGCGGGCAGTGTGCCCTTTGTCGGTCAGGCGGGTGTCGTCGAGCAGGTGACGGAGTGCCGCGTGGAGATGGTCTGCGCGGACGAAGCGGTCGGTGCCGTCACGGTTGCACTGCGCGCCTCCCATCCTTATGAAGAGCCCGCGTTCGATTTTGTCCGGGTCGAAAAGATGGCATGAAGGTGCCGCGATAACAGCCTTGCCGAACGTCCGCGCACCCCGCGCTACCGCTGAATACAGGGCCCCGCTGTCATTCCTCTTTGCGTACGTCCACACGGGTGGAGCCGCCGCGCGCGTAGGGCGGAGGAGATCGGAAGAGCGTCGTGTAGGGAA
>CAZXVN010000102.1:0-11044 GCA_964643945.1 uncultured Lentisphaeraceae bacterium
CGGGTGGTCGGTCAGGACGAGGCGGTCGAAGCCGTGTCGGACGCGGTGTTGCGTTCGCGGGCAGGCATCAAGAACCGCCAGCGTCCGGTAGGCGCTTTCCTCTTCCTCGGCCCCACGGGCGTGGGAAAGACCGAGCTGGCCAAAACCCTTGCCGCGGAGTTGTTCGACGCCGAGAGCGCGATGATTCGCATCGACATGTCCGAGTACATGGAGAAGCACACCGTTTCTCGCCTGGTCGGCGCGCCGCCCGGATATATTGGCTACGAAGAGGGCGGCCAGCTCACCGAAGCCGTGCGCCGCAAGCCCTACAGCGTGGTGCTGCTCGATGAAATCGAGAAGGCGCACGCCGACGTGTTCAACATCCTCCTTCAGGTGCTCGATGATGGCCGCCTCACAGATAGCCACGGCCGCACCGTGAGCTTCCGCAACGCAGTCATTATCATGACCAGCAACATCGGCTCGGAGTTCATGGCGGCAGACCGGTCAGACAAGTCCGACAAGTCGGATACGTCAGACCTTTCTCCCAAAGTGCGCAAACAGGTGTTCGATCTGCTCAAGGCGCACTTCCGTCCGGAGTTCCTCAACCGCTTGGATGAGGTGGTGCTCTTCAAGCCGCTGGGCCATGCGCAGATTGCGGCCATCGTGAAGCTGCAGCTCGAAGATCTGCGGGCCCGCTTGAAGGAACAGGAACTCGTGCTCGACGTGGATGACGCGGCCGTCGCGTGGCTGGCAGACAAAGGGTTCGACCCCGTGTACGGGGCACGCCCGGTCAAGCGCGCCATCCAGCGAGAATTGGAGACGCCGATCGCACGCAAGATCGTGGTCGGCGATTACCCCCCCGGCGCGACGGTGCGCGTGACCGTCGCCGACGGCGCGCTGAAGCTGGGGTAAAAGAACGGCAACCGCGGCCTCCCCTCTTCTTATCATAAAAATCCTTGAAACCCGACCGCGCATTCCCGTATCTTATCGCCCATGGACATTCTTGTAATCGGCGGGGGCGGACGGGAGCACGCCCTCGCTTGGAAACTCGCGCAGGACTCCTGCCGCCCGGCTCTTTTCTGTGCGCCAGGCAACGCCGGGACCGCGGCCCTTGCCCAGAACCTGCCGATCTCCGCTGAGGATGTTCCCGGGTTGCTCGCGTGGGCCAAGGAGCACCGTCCCGATCTGACTGTCGTGGGCCCCGAAGTGCCCCTCTGCCTCGGCCTCACCGACGCCTTCACCGCCGCCGGTTTGCGCGTCTTCGGTCCCTGTCAAGCCGCTGCCCGCATGGAAGGAAGCAAGGTTTTCTCGAAAGAGGTCATGGCCGCCGCGGGCGTGCCGACCGCACATTCGCAGGCGTTTGACCGTGTCGATGCTGCTGTGGCCGCCCTCGCCGGATTCTCCCTGCCGGTGGTGATCAAAGCTGACGGCCTCGCGGCCGGCAAAGGCGTGATCATCGCGCAAACGCGCGACGAAGCCGTCGCTGCGATCCGCTCCATGCTGGTGGACGCGCTCTTCGGCCAGGCGGGCTCCCACGTGCTGATCGAGGAATTTCTCGACGGCGAAGAGGCTTCGATCCTGGCGCTGGTGGACGGCGAGCACGCCGTGCTCCTGCCCTCGTCACAAGACCATAAGCGCGTCTTCGACCGCGACCAAGGCCCGAACACCGGCGGCATGGGGGCCTACTCGCCCGCACCGGTTGTCACGGCTGGCTTGCTGCCTGTCATCAGGGACACCGTGATCCTGCCCGTCGTGCGCGAGTTGAAGCGGCGCGGCATTGTCTACAAGGGGGTTCTGTACGCAGGCCTGATGATCAGTCCGCGCGGCATCCACGTGCTGGAGTTCAACGCACGCTTTGGCGATCCCGAGACCGAAGCCGTGTTGCCGCGCATCGCGGGCGACCTGATTCCCGCCTTGCAGGCTTGCATTGATGGTACGTTGAGCGACGTGCTGGTCAAGGTTTGCCCCGCAGTCGCCGCCACCGTGATCATGGCGGCGGGCGGCTACCCCGGCGCCTATAAAAAAGGCACGCCCATCACCGGTCTCGACGAAGCCGCAAAAGTTCCGGACAGCATGGTCTTCCACGCGGGCACCGCACTGAAGGACGGCCAAGTGGTCACCGCCGGCGGCCGCGTGTTGGCCGTGACCGCGCTAGGAGCAGACTTGAAAACGGCTGTGGGTCGCGCCTACGAGGCGGCCGCAAAAATCCGTTTCGAAGGCGCGCACTACCGCACCGACATCGCCCACCGTGCCTTTAACCGCTCACTTGTATAACCGGTAACCCGTAACGTGTAACTCCTAAGGAACCATCCATGTCTACACCTCTCGTCGGCATTATCATGGGAAGCGACTCGGACTGGCCGCTCGTGCAGACGGCCGCCGCGACGTTGAAGTCGTTCGGCGTCGCGTGCGAAGTGCGCGTGATCTCCGCGCACCGCACGCCCGACCACGCCTTCGAATATGCGGCCGGCGCCGAGGCGCGCGGGCTGAAAGTGCTGATCGCGGCCGCCGGCGGCGCGGCCCATCTCGGCGGCGTGCTGGCGGCGCACACGGTGTTGCCGGTCATCGGCATCCCCGTGGCCGGCGGCGCGCTGAACGGCCTCGACGCGCTCTATGCTACGTTGCAGATGCCTGCGGGTATTCCCGTGGCCACCGTCACGCTCGGCAGCGCGGGGCCGGTCAACGCCGCGCTGCTCGCCGTGCAGATCCTCGGCACGGCCGACGCAAACTTGCGCGTGAAGTTCCACGCCTACAAAGAGGAACTGAAGCAGAAGGTCGTGGACGGCAATTCCAAGGTCAACGCCGCGCTGTAGCGAAGACAGGAGGCAGAAGCCAGAATTCAGTAGCCAGCAGGCAGAACAGCGGTATTTTCTACTGTCTTCTGACTTCTGTCTTCTGTCTCCTCACAGCCCGTTTAACAGGTCGCGGATCATGCGTTCGCGCGCCTCGATCGATTCGCATAGGCGGAATTGTACGCGCGCGCGGTTGAGGTTCTGTTCAGAGTGGTGGGTCTTGAAGTAGACGCTGCCCGCGAGATAGTCCTGAAAGAAGCGCAGGCCGAGTTCGAAGGTGATCAGCCGGATCGAGTCGTACAAGTAATGTCGGTCGGCATCGGTCAGGAATTCTCGGGCGTGGGCCATGTAGCCTTTGCAGAAAGCCGCGCAGAGGTCGAGATCGAAGACCACCTTGCTGAGGTTCTGCTCCTCCTCGCCCGCGTGGTTGCAGATCGAGCGCAGAGCGTCACCGAAGTCGTAGTGGATCAGCCCTGGTCCCACGGTGTCGAGATCGATCATCGCTGTACCCTTGCCGACGAAGTCGTCGATCATGATGTTGTTGACTTTGTGGTCGCCGTGCATCATGCGCAGTGTGAGTTCACCTGAGTCCAGCGCTTTTTGGAGCGTGGCGGCAAAGCCGCGGCGCTCTTCGATGAACATCGCCATGCGACGCGCCTCCATCGATGCGTTCATCCGGTCGTTGGCGAGTGGCACATGTTGAAGGGTCATGTCGTACTTGGCCAGATAGCCCGGCGTGATGTGAAAACCCGGCAGCGGGTCGATCATCGTCTTGGGATTGAGGTCCGAGACCAGCCAGTGGAAATGACCCAGCACCGCGCCGCACTCCGCCGCGTGTTCCGCGCCCTGCGCCTCCTCGAACGCCGTGGCCGAAGCGATCTTGGTAATCACGCGCCAGAGATCGCCCGCGTCGTCTACAAAGAAGTCCTTGCCGTCGCGCGTCTGCACGATGCGCGGCATCTGCCACACGCGGTCAGCCGTGTCGGCCTCGGCCTCGGCCTCCAACTTAAGGTGGACATGCGCGGTGAGTTGGCGCAGGTTATGCATGATCGCCTCGGGCTTGGGGAAAACGTTACGGTTCACCCGTTGCAGGATCACCTGCTCTTCGGCGAACGTGTTGCGGAAGATCGCCAGAAACGTATCATTCACATTGCCGTTGCCCGTGGGGTTGATGGTGACCAACCGCCCCGACACGTTGAACGCTTTCATCAGCAAAGACAGCTCCATAAAGCACCTCACGCTTGAAACCCGCTCAGGGTTGAAAAGGATTGTCATTTTTTCTCCGCGCCCGCGCAACCATAAAATGGAAAAACATGCTGATTGCTGCGGGCAGCCGATATTTGATATGGTCCAACCTGTACCCCGTTTATCTTATGCACCGCACCTATGCCGACCTTCATATCCACTCGCACTACTCGCGTGCGACGAGTCCGGCCTGTACACCTGAGGGGCTGTTCCATTGGGCGCAGCTCAAGGGCGTCGGCGTCTGTGGCACCGGCGATTGTACGCACCCCGCTTGGCTGGCCGAACTCAAGGAGAAGCTGACCGAGGACGCGCCTGGGCTCTACACGCTGAAGCTCGGCCTGCGCGAAGCCGCAGGCCGTGACGTGCCCCCGGCCTGCCGCGCGCCCGTGCGCTTTGCGGTCACCGGCGAGATCAGCAGCATCTACAAGCGTGACGGCCAGGTGCGCAAGGTCCACAGCCTCATCCTCCTGCCTTCGCTCGAAGCCGCCGGGAAACTCGCCACGCGGCTGTCGCAGATCGGCAACATCCTTTCAGACGGCCGCCCGATCCTCGGGCTTGACCCGCGCAATCTGCTGGAGGTACTTTTAGAAGCCGATCCGCGCGCCGTGCTGATTCCGGCGCACATCTGGACACCGTGGTTCTCGATGTTGGGCGCGAGGTCCGGCTTTGATTCGCTGAAGGAGTGCTTCGGCGACCTCTCAGAACAGATCTTTGCGGTGGAGACGGGCCTTTCCTCTGACGCGCCGATGAATCACCGCATCCGCTGCCTCGCCCCGGTGGCGCTGGTCTCCAACTCCGACCTCCACTCACCTTCCAACCTCGGCCGCAACGCCAACCTGTTTTTCGGCGAGCCCTCGTATGATGCGATGATGAACGGCTTGCGCACGAAAGACCCCGCGGTCTGCGGCGGCACGATCGACCTCTTCCCTGAAGAGGGCAAGTACCACCTCGACGGCCACCGCGCCTGCCGCGTGCGTCTGGAGCCTGCGGCGAGTATGGCGCGCGGCAACCTCTGCCCCGCCTGTGGCAAGGCACTCACCATCGGCGTGCTCCACCGCGTTGTGGAACTGGAACAGAAACAGGCCGCTGCACTTCAGCCAGCCGCCTGTAGCCTTCAGCCGGTTGCCCGCCTTCCCTGGCGCTACATCGTCCCCTTGCCGGAACTGCTCGCGCAGCAACTTGCCGTGGCGCCGACCGCGAAGAAAGTGGCTCTCGCCTACACCCGCCTGCTCGCTGAAGCGGGACCGGAATTGCCTCTGCTGTTAGATGCTGATTCCCAAGTGCTCGCCAAATTGGGTAATATGGGTGCTGCCATCCTCAAGGTGCGCGAAGGCCGCGTGGTCCGCGAGGGCGGTTACGACGGGGAATACGGAACCATCCGCGTTCAGTAAGGGCGGCCGGCCGGTCGCCCCTAACAAACCATGAACCTTCTGCTCCATACGTGTTGCGCACCCTGTGCGAGCCACTGCGTTCTGGCCTTGCGGGATCTTGGCCACCGCGTGACCCTCTTTTTTTCAAATGCGAACATCGCGCCGCACGCGGAATATCTCAAACGCCTCGATTCGGTTCAGCTTCTGGCGCAACGGCTGGATGTCCCTCTTTGCATCGACGAGCCCGATCACGCCCGCTGGCTGTGCACGGTCGCCTGCGGTTTCGAGAAGGAGCCGGAGAAGGGGGCGCGCTGCGAACGCTGTTTCCGTTACAGCCTCAGCCGGACACATGCGGCGATGGTCAGCGACGGCTTCGATGGTTTCACCACGACACTCACGGTCAGCCCGCACAAACAGTCGACGACCCTCTTTCAGGTGGGTCGCTCACTCGATGCCGATCGTTTCCTTGCGGTTGACTTCAAGCGCAACAACGGCTTCCAGCACAGTCTTCAGCTTACGGCGGAATGGGGTCTGTATCGCCAGAACACCTGCGGCTGTGAATTCAGCGTGCGGGGGTGAGCGGGGCAAGCCGCGAAGGGGAGGGCTTTTTTTGACCTGGATGACGGTTTCTGGTATAGTGCTTAAAACTGAATGCTCATTGTACTCGTGAACCGGAGGAGTTCTCGCTATGGATAACCGTACACTCTGCCCCATCTGCCGCACCTCGAACGTCGCCCGCGCGGGCGTAGGCGCCAACACTTCCGAGATTCACTGCCCTCGCTGCGGCCGCTTCCAAATCCAGACGCTCGCTGAAACGCAGCTCATGAACAGCCCCCCGGCCTTTCCGCCCCAGCATTTGCTCTCGGGCCTCTGCCGGAACATGTGGGAGATCCTCGGCGAGAAACCGCTCATCACGGTCGACCTCTTTAAATCGTGGACGGACCTCGACAAGGTCGCCAAGATCGCGGTTCCGCGCGACAATGACCTCGTGACCAAAAGCGAATACCTGCTGAAGTATCTGCGTCGCCACTCGAAGACGATCGCGGAGGTCGTCACCCTCTCACCTTCGGAACTCGCGGTCGGTTTCTGCGCCAACAAGAACGAGCTGCTCTTCTGCCTGCGCTATCTCGCCGACAAAGGTCAGATCGAGGAGGAGGCCGTTGCGCCGCGCAAGGGCCAGTCCGGAGGGGGCCTCGCCTACCGCCTCACGTCCGCCGGCTGGGCCGCACTCGACGCCGCGACGCCGCCTGCACAGCCGCTCGCTGTGGTTGCGCTCGCGCAGGATAAAGACCCCGACACGCTCTGGACACAAGGTTTCTCCGCAGGCATTCAGGCCGCAGGCTTCACCGCCGTGCGCATTGAGAACAAGGAGTACGGCAACAAGATCACCCATGAACTGATCGTGGATCTGCGCCGCTCCACCTTCTTGGTGGCTGACCTGACGGGGCAGTCGCCCCTCGCTGCTTTCGAGGCGGGGCTCGCCCTGGGTCTCGGCAAACCGGTCTTCTGGACGTGCGAAGAGAGCGAGGCGCGCGACAAGAAGTTGTTGATTGAGACCCGGCAGTATGTCGTCACCCCGTGGATGCGCGACAAGCCCGACGATTTCGCACGCCGCCTCGCGAAGCGCATCGAAGCCACGCTCGGCAGGCCGTAGGCAGACAGTCGACAGGTCGTTGAGCCCTTTTCTAGACCTCGGGGGACGCCACGATTTCTCAATTTTCAGATTCGCCAATCGCTGCGCACGCTCTCACGCCTCACGCCTCATTTCCTCTTGCCATAACGGGTCTCGGCGCGGTGACCCCCTACGGTGCGGGCATCGACACGTTGTGGCAGGCGCTGCTGCGCGGCGACTCTGCCATCTCGGAAATGAACCTCTTTGATCTTGGCGGCATGGCGTGCACCAAGGCTGGCGTGATCCGCAACTATCAGCCGCCCGGCGGTTTTGAGAAAGGCCCGCGGGCCTCGGGTTTCGCCGCAGGTGCGTGCCTCGAAGCCCTGCGCCAGGCCGGCTTGCTGAATGATGCTGCCCTGCTCGCCGAGACCGCGCTCATCACCGCCTCGAACTTTGGCGATATTGACGCGGGCGAATCTGCGCTCATCCCTTCCTGCCACCCGGCCCACATGGCCTCCGCCAGCCGGCATTGCGCGCACTTTGCACCAGCCGCCGCACTCGCCGCCGCCTTCGGCCTCGGTGGCCTGCGCATTCCGCTCTCGCTCTCCTGCTCTTCGGGGGCTTCTGCCGCCGCCACGGCCGCGAACCTCATGATCGCCGGACGCGCCGCACGTGTGTTGATCGTCGGTTATGATGCCCTTTCGCGCTTCTCGTGGAGCGGGCTCTGTTCGTTGCGCACCATGACCCAAGACGTCGTGCGGCCCTTCGATCGTAACCGCAGCGGGACGATTTTTACCGAGGGCGCGGCTGCGCTGGTGCTCGAACGCGCCGACCTTTGCGCCGCCCGCAGCGTGACCCCGCTCGCCATGCTGAGCGGCTGGGCTAGCGGCAACAACGGATATCATATGACGGCCCCCGAGCCGCGCGGTGCGGGCTCGGCGGCCGTCATGCGCGAGGCGCTCGCCTGCGCGGGCCTTGCGCCCGATGCGGTCGACCACATCAATGTTCACGGTACCGGCACCAAGCCCAACGACACCACGGAGGCGCAGGCCATCCAGGACCTCTTTGGCACGCGAGCCAAGGCCATTCCCGTCACCTCGGTCAAAAGTCTGCTCGGCCACATGCTGGGCGCGGCGGGGTCGGTCGAACTCGCCGTTTCTGTGCTCTCGCTCCGGCACGGAATCATTCCGCCCACCGGCAACTTGCAGACTCAAGATCCCGAGTGTGCACTTGATGTGGTCACCGTGCCTCGCGCCTTGCCGCTGAAGTGTGTGCTTTCCAACTCCGCAGGCTTCGGCGGCTGCAATGCCGCCCTTGTGCTGACACGCGTTCAGGGTTCAGAACCCCTCCTTTCTCTTCCCCCTCAGCCTCCTCACCCGCGCACGTTAGAGCTCGCGCAGGTGAGCCCCTCTGCCGTTCTCATTAGCGGTTTCGGTGTCGTGAGCGCGCTCGGTACGGATGCGGAGGAAAACGCTGCGGCGCTGCAAGAGGGCGGGCCCGCGCTCTTTCCGCTTTCCCGCTTCACAGTGTCCGAAGCCGCTGAACCGCCCCTCGTTGGTGAAGCCCCGGCGCTTGATCTTGCGGCCTGTGGCGTGGCGCCTAAACCCTATCTTGACCGCGCAAGCCAGCTCTTCCTCGCCGCATGCGGCAGGGCGCTTCAGCGAGCCGATTTGGATGCCGATAAACTCGCTGCGCTTCAGGCAGGCGTGATGGCCGGCACCGCGTGGGGATGCATGGGCACGGCCGAACTTTTTTTTGCGGACTACCTTCTCAAAGGCCCGCGCCTCGTGAAGCCCTTCCTCTTTCCGCACGCCTACTCCAACACAGCAGTCAGCCTTGCGGCCATGGAGTGGGCGCTCAAAGGGCCGCACGAAAACGTGGCCGCGCTGGCGACGGCATCGGGCCTTGCACTCGCAGAGGCGTTTGATTTGATCCGCAGCGGGCAGTCCAAGCTTATGGTGGCAGGCGGCGCCGATGCCTTGTCGGCCACCTCTTTGCGTGCCCGCATCGCTGACGGTGTGACGGCTCCTGCGGGCGAAGCCGCCGCCGTGCTGGTTTTAGAGAGTGCGGCTTCGGCGGCCGCACGCGGCGTCGCGCCGCTCGGATGGTTGCTCGGCTGCGGCTTGGCGGTGACCCCGCAGGCGGCGACCGCCCTGGCTCTCGCGCAGGCGGGCCTCTCCTTCGCGCCGCTAGGGGCGGTCTATGTGAACGCGGCCGCACGCACGGCGGCGGAGACTTTGTTTGCGGGCATCAAGATCGTCGTTCCGGAAACTCTTTGCGGCGACGTCCAAGGCGCGACCACCGCCGTACACCTCGCCTTTGCGCTCCTCGCCGAGCACAGCGCTCCAGCACTGATCCTGACCGCAGACGTGCACACCTGTGTCGCCTTCGTCGTCACCCGCGCCGCTTCTGTTACCGCCCGCGCATAATTCCATCTTCTCCTGTCCCTAAGGAAGCGCATCTCATTCTCCACACCTTTCAATATGTGGGAATACTCGGTTGCCATCGCTAACCCGAATCCTTGGCCCATGCATACCGTTTCAATGGTTAGGGGCCTCTTAGTAACTGTCCGTCTCAATGATTGGGGGCCTCTTGGTAACTGTGCAAGCGAAACCGAAGGGACTTCGGGCAGCACGGTCATTCAAGGTCCGGTCAGATAGGCTTCGATGCGGCCGGCGACAGAAAGGCAGTGGGCTTTCTTCAAGGCGGCGCGCATCTCGCTCAGGGCAGCTTTAACTGCGTCACGCAGGTCGGGCGCGAAGCTCGGGTATGCCTGAAAGGGCGCGATGAGCCGCAGGGTTGTGAACTCGCTGATCGGCGCAAGTTTGATCACTGTGTCGGTCATGACACGTAGGCCACGCGGGGTCCAGAGCTGCGCGTTGTTGAGGGAGAGCGGCACGTATAGCGCGCGGCTGAGGCCCGGATGGCTGAGCGAGAAGGTCGGACGCCGTTCTTCTTCCAGCACGGCGTCAAACATTTCATCGCGCGGAGACTGGCCAATGACCTGCAGGTAGCCCAGATAGCCGCCAAGGGTCTGACGTAGCGATGCGCCCTCGCGCATCAGTATCGCATGGCGATTCGGATGGCCGCTCTGCCAGAGCGCCGTCAGCGTGTTGAGCCGGTCGGTGATGTTGGCCGAACGCCAGGCAGGGCCGGACCTCTGGATCGACCGGCTAGAGCCAGGCTGTGTAAGAAGCTCCTCCAGCGTTTCATGCGCGGCCGTTGTTTTGAGGCCGACCAGCAATTGCAAAAACGCGCTTTTAACAAAGCGGCGCTCGATGGCGGCGGGCAGGTCATGTATAGCACCGGCTGTGTCTGAGAGGGACTGGAGAGTGTTGAGGATCGTCGTCTCGCCGCAGGCTAGCGCGGCGGCTCGCAACAGGCGCTGGCGCACGATGTAGCTTTCGCGCACATGCGGCAGCAGCGTGCGGTCGAGCGGCTGCTCGTCGATCTTCAGCAGATATCCCTTAATGCCATCGGAGACCGAGGTGCTGGTGATCACCCTGCGGTACACGTCCAGCCAGGAGACCGAGACTGTGGCAGCCGGGTTGGCGAGCAGCCGCCGCCGCTCGAGGTCGGTCAGCCGGCGCATCGCCTCCACGCGGTTAAAGGCATTGCTGTCCAACCGTACCTGTTGCGCGAGTTGCGGCGGTGTGGCGGAAAGATCGGTGCAGGTACCGTAGAAGCCCACGTCACGGTTGATCGAGAGAAAGGCGGGCTCGGGAATGCCGGAGACGGTGAACTCTTTCTCCGGCGTGTCGAAGCGGATCGTGTGCACGGTTTCCGGGATGTCGCGGCCCGAGGCGTCTGCCGCAGCGAAAGAGAACGGCAGCATGAATACGCCGCCCGTGCCCGCGCGCGCCTGGCTTAGGTTGAGGCGCAACTCACGCCGCGTTGCGTCGTAGGCGTAACGGCAAGTCACCTGCGGATAGCCGGCCGTAAAGAGCCACTCGCGGCTGAAGGCGGCGAGACTCTGGCCGGAAGCCTCCTCGAAACAGGCGAGGAACTGAGCGGTGTTGGCGTTGCCGCCGTCATAACGTGAGAAG
>CAZXVN010000103.1:0-5364 GCA_964643945.1 uncultured Lentisphaeraceae bacterium
GACTTCACGGCCGGGAATGCGCATCTTCTCTCCATCGCGCATGACATAGGCACGAGGACTTGAAAGATCTTTCAACGCCTCAAGCGCCCGTTCGGTTTTCCGCTCCTGATAGAAGGTAATGCCAATAATGACAAACACGAACCCGAGCAGCATCGCCGCTTCCTGAAACTCTCCAGAAAGCAGGTACAGGGCGCCACACGCAATCAGGAGCAGAAACATCGGCTCCTTGAGAACGCCGAGCAGCATATCCAGAGCGCGCCGCCGCCCCTGAGTGGGCAACTCGTTAAAGCCATCCCGTCCCCGCCGCGCGACGACCTCCTCCTGCGACAATCCGGTCAGTTTATCAAGAACATATCCGCGCATGACTTCAGCCCCTTATAGTGAGTGGTCCCTCTCCTGTTTTCATATTGTCAGAAGGTAACATGATTGGTGTTTGCGCGCAATTGAAGATTAAACGCTTCTTGCGGCACCCGGCACGTTTTTGCGCTAAAAATTGCCGGGTTCACTGCCATTGTGCTATCCTAGCACTCAAAGTTTTGAGTCGAGAGGGGTTCATGGAGACTTTCAAAGCGTATTCACTCATGCTGACGATCCGCTTCTTTGAAGAGGCCATCGAAAGACTTTTTTTGGAAGGCCGCATCATGGGTACGGCCCACACCTGCATTGGCCAAGAGGCCGTCGCCGTCGGAGTAGCCGCCGCACTCGGCCCTTGCGATGCCCTGACCACGACCCACCGCGGCCACGGGCACTTTCTGGCACGCGGGGCGGACGCCGGACGCGCCATGGCCGAACTTTTTGGACGTGAGACCGGCTACTCGCGCGGCCGCGGCGGCAGCCAGATGATGATGGATCCTTCCATCGGGTTCTACGGCGCGAACGGCATTACAGGCGGCAGCATCCCTTTTTGCCTCCGGACTCGCTCTCGACGCGCAGATCAAAGGCTCCGGCCGCGTCACGGCTTGCTTCCTCGGCGACGGCGCGTCCAACCAAGGCGTCTTCCACGAATCGCTCAACATCGCCGCGCTCTGGAAACTCCCCGTCCTCTACATCGTCGAAAACAACGGCTATGCCATGTCCACCTCCACCACGCGAGGCCTCGCTAACCCGCACATCGCCGACCGCGCCGCCGCTTACGGCATCGCTGGAGTCAGCGTGGACGGCAACGACTTTTTCGCCGTTCGCGACGCGGCCGCGTCATGCGCCGCCGACGCACGTAACGGCAACGGCCCCGCCCTGCTGGAGTGCGTCACCTACCGCCTTTCCGGCCACTCACGTGGCGACCCGCGCGTCTACCGCAGCCGTGAGGAGGAATCAAAAGCCTGGGCAAACGACCCGATCCTGCGGCTCGAAGCGCGGCTGAAAGCCGACGGCACGCTCACCGATGATTCGATCGCCACGCACCGGCAAAGCGCACAAGCGCACATCGATGAGGCGGTGCTTTTCGCCATGCACTCACCCCTGCCCTCTCACGTTTCGCTGACCGACGATCTTTTCGCCTGACCGTGTGCCGACCCCTTTTTTCCACCCGCCCAGTGCCCATCCAACGCAAATGAGAACCCTGACCTTCACCCAGATCATCCGTGAAACACTCGCCGCCGAACTGAGGCGCGACCCGTCGATTTTTCTGATGGGCGAGGATATCGGCGTCTACGGCGGCGCGTTTGGCGTCACCCGTGGCCTCCTCGCTGAGTTCGGCCCGGCCCGCATCCGCGACACGCCGATCTCCGAACAAGCGCTCGTCGGCATCGCCATCGGTGCGGCCGTCGCTGGCCAGCGCCCCGTGATCGAATTCATGTTCATGGACTTCATCACCCTCGCGGTGGACCAGCTTGTCAACATGGCGGCTAAACTCCACCCCATTTACGGCCAGTCCTGCCCGCTTGTGATTCGCACGCCACCCGGCGGCGGCCACGGTTACGGCGCGACCCACTCGCAATCCCTAGAACGGCTTTTCACCTGCATCCCCGGCATCAAGGTCGCCGCACCTTCCAATGCGGCCGATGCCTCGGGCCTGCTGCAAACCGCACTCCGCGACAACAACCCCGTGCTTTTTCTCGAACACAAGCTGCTCTATCCTCAGCGTTTTAACGTCGATGACGAACTGCCGCAGCCGATTCCCTTTGGCTTCGCGAAAATCGCACGCGAAGGTGTCGACCTCACGCTCATCGCCTGGTCGCACATGGCCTGGGTCGCACAGCATGCTGCCGCCCAATTGGCGACCGAGAACATCGAAGCCGAGGTCGTTGATCTGCTCACCCTCAACCCGCTTGATATCGAAACCATCGTCGAATCGGCTAAGCGTACCGGGCGCGTGATGATCATCGAGGAAGGGCCCAAGACTGGCGGCTTTGCCGCAGAGATCGCGACGCAGATCATGGAAAACGCCCACGGTTACCTCGAAAAGCCGATCAGACGCCTCGCGGGCGCCGACTTCCCCGTGCCTTCGGCCAAGAACCTCGAAGCCGCCTGCATCCCCTCCCTCAACGATATCCTTTCTGTCGCCCGCGACCTCGCAGGTCATTAACCGTTGCCGGGCGCGGCGTTCACGCGGATGAAGGGGTGGGCACAAGGCACTGTGAAATCGGAAGCCAAGAAACCCGTCATCCCCTCCAACACGTCAGCGGGCCACGCCTTTCAGACGACTCAGACGCTGGACGGTTTCGTCCAGCGTCGTGCGTGTGGAGAATTCCGGGTAGTCTGCCGCCACTTTGCGAAGCGCGTTGAGAAAGGCAGGATCGGCCATACGGTCCAGCGCGACTGCTGCGGCGTGGCGCGTGTCGGACGCGTTGCCTAAATCGCCGACCACCTTGAGCAGCGCCGGCGCGGCGCGCCTGTCGCCAATGCGGCCCAGCGCCCATGCCGCGGCGGCCCGCCAGCACGGCGTCAGGTCGTTGTGCAGAAAGAGAATGCCCGGCCCCAGCGGGTCAGGCGAACCGCCCGCGAACTCATTCGGCGACGCCAGTGCGGCGAGCAACGTGTCGGTCGCGCGCACGTCCCCCAGCGTTCCGAGCGTGCGGCCGAGGTAAAAACATACCCAGTGCCGCGTCGGCAGCTTCTGCACCACGGGAATGCCCTTGTCGAACACGCGCGGAATATCGTTGGTCAGCGCCGCATGGCGCGCGAACGCGTCCAGCAGGCGCGGCACATACTGACGGTCGCGGCAGGTCAGCGAGAGAATCTGCGCCGCGCGGTTTTTGATATCGGGCGTTCCCGCCCACGCCCCATGCACACGCCCCAACGCGGCTTCGACCTCTTTGTCGGACGCCGCCTGAGAATCGCCCAGCACCGACAGGCACGTTTCAGTAATGCGGGCCTCGGCACCCTGGCGCCGCAAGACGCGCCCGATCAGCGTTTCACAATCGTCGTTTTCAAGGAAGAGCGCGCGGTCGGGGTCGGTCGGCACGCACCGGATCAGATGCGGCACGAGCGCAACCGCGTTCGTCGACGACAGGGTGTCCAGCGCCTCGACGATCCGCAGGTGGACCGGCGAGGCGTGGCAGGCCATCAGCGCCGGATGGTCGCCGTACCACGTCGTGAAGGCCGGATAGTCCTTGAGCCCGGCGAAGGTTTCGATCAGCGCGGCTTCAGCTTCCGGCGTGGCGATGCGCCCCAGCGCTTCGGCCGCGGCCTCGGCGAGAAAGAGATTGCCGGTGTCCGGATCGGCATGGCGCTTCAACGCCTCAGCGAGCAACGGCACCGCCGCCGCATCCTTCAGGCGTCCGAGCGCCCGAGCCACCTCTTGCACGGCACGCGGATTGACAGGATCCTGGGCCGTGAACTTGGCGTCGTCACCCTGATGCGCCTTGTGCCATGCGACATAGGCGGTGTCGTCGCGCAACCGCTTCAACGTCTCGCGCAGCGCCGCACGTGCGGCCTCGCCGCCGGTGTGGCCCAGCGCCACCGCCGCGCGACGGACTTCGTCGCGGTCATTGCCTGCGATCCTCTGCACGAGAGACGCCTCGATCTGCTCCCAGCTGTTGGTTCGAAACCAAGCTGCCCAGCCGCCAGACTCCGCATGCCCGGTCAGATTCTCCAGCGCGACAAACGCCGTCTGACGGAACAACAGATCAGGATCGGAAGCGGTCTTCACCAAAAAGGGGACCGACTCGCGGGTCCCGCAGGCGGCGAGCGCGAACGCCGCCGCGACACGCACTTCGCGGATTTTGTCGGTCAGGCATTCCGCCAGAGCGGGTGCGGCTGCGGGGTCGCGCCAGAGCGCAAGGCGGTTTGCGGCGGCGGCACGTACAGACGCTTCCCCCTTTTGCAACCGCACGATCAAATCGCTGACAGGCACGCTGATGCGGTTCAAGCCCGCAACTTCGCGGAACCGGTCGAACTGCAATTCCGTCAGCCCTGTAACGGCCGCATTGTTGCCGCGGAACCGGTGCGGATCGCCTGCATCGGTAAGCCGGAGGGGCGGAGTCAGCGTAGCCAGCGGCACAATCCGCGCGCTGGACGGGGTGGTCTGGCGAACCGCATGACATCCCACGCACCCGCGGCTCTCGCCCGGACGGACAAAAACCCACGACATCTCGTTGAGTTCGGACCGCCCCTCTGCATCGACGGCCTGAAACGCGATGGCGGTGTCGGCCGGAACCTCGACCGCGAACGAGCCGTCCGGCGCAAGCGGCACCGTGCCCAGCTCGACCGTCTCGTTGCCGGCGTGCACGATGTACGAGTGCGACGAACGCAAGGTTAGTCCGCGGCCCGCGAGCACGCGGATCGCACGCACATGCGGCCAGCCTGCCGCCGTGTTGCGCGTGAGCCGCGCGTTCTGGCAGTAAAGCACGCCGGTTGTGCGCTTCTCGTCCAGCCGCGACGCCAGTACCGGCGGACGCTCACGCGGACCGAGGTAGACCGGAGAATGCACGGCGTCCTCTTCCGCGACATACACGGGAACCATCTTGAATTCGCGCTGCCCCGGATCGACAATGCCGATCTGCCGGAACCCTCCGGTTGCGGCTGCCCGCTGCACCTTGCGCTTCAGGGACACGGCCGACGCGCTGCCCGACGTGCAGAGCAGCCGCCCGTCCGGCAGCGCGGCGACATCGCCCGCAGCCAGCGGCAGGTTGACGAGGTCGCGCTGGGCGCACCCGGGACGCCCCACCGCGATGCCGGCACCGGTCAGATACGCGACGCGCCCGTCCGGCATCGGCGCGGGGCTTCCGCAGTTGAACGCGCGCAACCGGTTGCCATAGCCGGGGCCGAGGTCGAGGCCGAATTCCGTGTACCCGTCCGTGCCGTCCGGGTGGATGGCGTGCAGCAGGGTCTCGACTTTGCCCCGGTCGAAGACGTTGTCCGAGCGGATGAAGAGGATGCGCCCGTCGGCCATCACTTCCGGCTCGTTGTCGAAAATAAACGTGC
>CAZXVN010000104.1:0-4244 GCA_964643945.1 uncultured Lentisphaeraceae bacterium
ATGCACTTGTGTCATGTTGTATAATGTCACTCAACTATTGTTATCATAACGTCTCCTGTTTTTTTCTGTTTTTTTTTTTTCAAGCAGAAGACGGCATACGAGATCATAGCCGGTGACTGGAGTTCAGACGTGTGCTCTTCCGATCTGGCCATGTTCAGCAGGCCGTTGGCCAGAAGCCTGCCGCTGTGGATGAAATACCGGCGTGCCTTGATCTTCGCCTCGATCCCGTCGCACAGGAGCGCCAGCACCGTGCGGACCTCCTTGGCGCGGCTGCGCCCGGCCGCAAGGGCGTCCATGGCCCGTTCGACGGCATCGTCCAGATCGGGGCCCAGTACGGCGACCAGGATAAGCTTCTCGGTCTCGTCCAAACCGTGGGCGCGGGCGAGGTCCTCCAGTGGCAGCTTGAGGGTGCCGGCGCTGAGCGTCGTCCGGACTCGCCCGGCCAGCAAGGTCCGCTTGGCGCGCACCGACCGCCTCGTCACCCCGGCATCGCACGGCGCAACTTCCTTCCGGTCGATAAATGCCGGATCATCTGCCGCCTTCCGTTCCTTGAGCCGCAATGCGGCCAGACACCTCAGATAATCCAAGTGCGCGGCCAGATATTCCAGGTTCGTTTCAAACGCCAGAGTCGATTTTCGGTTCATCGTTTAATCCTCCACTAATGGCATTACCAAAAAATGTCCAAAATACGGAAATAAATCTTTCGGGGGGTCACTTTTTTTAGAAACGACTCGGTTAGCGTCGGGTTTGAAACAAGCGGGAAAAGTAATTGCACTCGGAATTGACTCTTTTTACCCCCCCATGCAAAATAGCGCCATACGGTTGTGCTAGCCATACTAAGCTATTTCATTTCAGCAGGATGTTGGACTGGCGCGGGCATGCAACCTCAGAAATCCGGGGAGAAAGTTGGAGGAAACGCCGTTGAAAATGAAATCGAAAAACTCATGATATCGATCTTAACCAGTGTTTACAGGGCTGATCGGGTGATCGGCCCGAATTTAACTGGACAGTAGTGAGTCAAAGACTAAAGTGCATCAAACAGTTGATCGCGCAATACGGCCAGTAAATTACGATTTCCCGATATGAAGACCATTGCCGTGAATCGCTTTTGAAATTCGGCGCACCTTTCGAGGAGTTGCATCGTTGGCTAGACGAGTTTGCCGGCACGCCGGAGTACGGCATGCGCCACCGCCGTGTGCGTCATCACGCGGCCGGCATCCGGGAGGCTGTCCGGCTATTCGGGGCAGATGCCGGCGAAACCGCCCGCCAGCACATCGTCAGCGATCTCAAAGAGGAGGGCTGGGCCGAAACCGACCCCTTCCCGAAAGACGAGAAGGATTATGTGAAGATGGGATTGTTTTAGATCTAAGGCCTCAACACACTCACATTGAAGAAACGCCCATAGGCGATCACAACTTGGGTCATGCCGCAGACATCACCATTGAACAAATTTGTGAAACCCTAGAGCGCGAAAGCCTCGCCAAACGCCAAGGGTTGCCACAAGGAACGATAGGGTTCAAGTGATATATGGCTTACAACAAGAAGGATGTTTGAACCAATGCATAATTATTGACCTAGTTTAGCAATTACTCCCAAAACATTTTCGGTATTGCGTGATTGCCTGCTCAATGTATCCTTTGTGTGAAATTGTTACCGGACGCACACCTGGATGACACAGGTAAATTGTTGGACATCCTTGGACACCTAGTTTCCGCACATAATACTCTGTCCCCCCGCAAATAATTAAACCTGGGTTAATCTCTGCAATCTGCTGATTCAGCATATCTTTATTTTCATTGAAAAACTTGGTCATTTCTTTCCAGTTAACAGTACCGGCTCCTTCAGTCTTCTTGACATTGATTAAGGCAATGCGTCTGATCACTTTCGGGTCACTATAATTCCATTCCGCTTCATTGTCGAACAACTCATCAAGGATTATCCGGCTTACCTTTGCGACCAATCCATAGGACTTTTCCCATTTTGGATAGACGGTAACATCTCGCAGAAAATCCATGAAAGGAAAATCGCCACCATTGGGTTCACGAAGCACCCATAGGATTCTAAGCCGTTGTTTGTTATACAGATCCACATCGACAATACCGTCTTCCGCACGCCATGCGGTGTTTGAATCTACACTCATTTTTGCCTTTCTTTTTCCCCAGCGTTATGGCACCTCGGGGAAAACTGCGACCCCGTTTTTCTTTCAACTGCCTTACCGTGCCGGGCTATGGTGCCCTTTACCGTCCGGGTGCTTACTACAGCTGTTCGATGTCAGCGATGCAATATCACGGTACTCTCGGCCGCAATATTTACAGTTGTACTTGTCTTTCTCACCACCCGCATACGGCTCGTGCGAACCCTTTCCATCAAGATGGCGCGAACAACTGTTCTGTGTAAGGCTGGACAAATCCCGGTATTCCCTGCCACAGTTCTTGCAGACGTAAACGTCGCTCTCTTCACCCTCAAACAACTCGTGCTTCCCTTTTCCGTCTGGGTGACGTGAACAACTGTTTGACGTCAAATTGCGCACATCCGAGTAATCACTCCCGCAAAACTTACAATAGACCTTGCTCATCGATTCAACCTCCGTATTGTGTCAATAGGTTCCGACATTTCGCTGCATCAAAAGCACATAAAAATATGCCCTATCTCACAATAGGGCGTATGGTATACCTATAGACGTGAAGCGACAACCCAAAAAGCACTGAATCAAAAAATTGCTTTCATTTTCTGTTCCGTTACCCCAGAACACATCCATCCGCATCAGCCTCACTTGCGCAACTTGAAACCGGCATTACGGCAGCACCGCCGATCCATAAACCGCGAGGTTCGACACCTTCAAACAATCGTCAATGACCGCTTGAGCCGATTGAAACAGCGCAAGCGTTTTGTCCATGTTGATGAGTCCGTCGTTGCCAGTCATCCGATAATCGGTCGCTAAGACAACGACTGTCATGTACTCTCCCAACCCAAACCGACTTGGGCGTTTGACATCCAACCCACGCGCTTTACCAGCGGCCATGATCGTCTCATGCCAGCATCGGCGAAGCTCTCCCCTTCTCTGAACATCTTTCACCCAGATTTTGAAGCAGAACTTCCGCTCCTCAAGCTGCAAGTAGACGTTGAAATCGTCATCGCCGCCAAAATGCCACCAGTAACCGAGAAATCCCCCTGACGGATTGGCCACGTAGTCCCAATGGCCCTCTCCCATTTCATTTTGAAGCCTGGAGTCAAAACCTTTCCACGCATTCCATGACCATTGAGATGGCGGGGTTGTGCGATAGGACTGGACTCCATCCTCGATCTTTCGAAGATAGGCGCTGAAATCGCGGATTATGTCGCATTGCTCCTTTGCGGTTTGCGCCGTTTCGGATTCAAAAATGTCCAACAGGTCGGCGCGACTGATGCACAGGTACCCGCTTTTTAAGACAGGTCCATAATCACTCTGATCTCCCGTTTGGATGTAGACAAGGATCATGTTGCTGGGTGCATAACCCAACTCCGTGGTCACATGCACCCTGTATTTTTCGAGCTGGCCCGAATGCTGTTTCGTCCCCGCCTTGTCTTCGATCACAATGGCCGTTTCTTTGTTAACAACGCACAGGATGTCGATGTGCCCTTGCTGCTTCTCAACAGCAAGGCTGCTGGCTGCCGGGGCCTTCATGCCGGCGCGGGTGTAGATCAATTCCACCAGTGCCTTGCCGATGACGTGCATGGAGTCATTTGCGTGCTGAATGTCCGCCCATGACAACAGCCAGCACAGTACGGCATCTTGTGAAAGTTCGGATGTCGCAAAATGAAACAGGTTTGGTCTCATGATTCAGCTCCCCCGCGTGAATTTTTCTTCCCGGGCACATCACTCCGTCAGAATCTCTTTGCACATGAACCGCGCCTTGCCGTTGTAAAGGATCTCTTTGAGCGGAAAGGGCACGTCACTCTGAATGTTGGCAAGCGATGATGCGGACAGCGCGGTTTCTTGCAAATTCGCGTCAACCATTTTCATGAGGACGATCCGCCCGCCGGGCGCCAAAACCCCTTCATGCTTGATCTCTGTTTCCTGAGTCGCCTTGCCGAACGTGTCCAGCAGCTCGACCGTGCCGCGAAACGCCGTCACCGTCTTGCCCGACACGTTCTCGAATTCCGCCACGAACCAAACCGCCTGACCTGCCTCTCCGGCGTAGACCGGGTGCAGCTTGAGCAGACCGGTCTCTTTGCCCGTGAGCGCGGTCACCACACTGTCCGTG
>CAZXVN010000105.1:0-6808 GCA_964643945.1 uncultured Lentisphaeraceae bacterium
CAGCCCCTTTGCGCGGGTCACGTCAGGAAGCAAGGCAACCGCGTTCTGTGCGGTCTCGATGCCGATATGGGTATAATGCGCCGTCATCGCCGGCGAGCCGTGACCGACCAGCGACTGAACCACGGACTGCGGGACGCCCCCCGCCGCGCACAATGAAACAAACGTGTGCCGCAGGGAGTGAAACCCGCAATCCGCGCTCGCCCGTTTTGCCTTACCCGACGTTTTGACCGGCGGAAGTTCTTTGCCTTCGGCCTTGGTCTTTTCTTTGGCTTCGGCTTCGGCATCTTTCTCGCTTTTTGTCATCGCGTTGGCCCCGGTCTTGATGTCCACCGAGTTAAACAGTTTGGCCACGTCTTTTGCAAGTGCACCGTCAAAGCTGCCGTAGCGTGCTGCAGTATCCGGCATGACAAACCCTTTGCGCCGCGTCACCGGGGTCTCGGCAAGCATTGAGAACAGCGTCCGGTGTATCGGCAGGGTGATCCGCTTCTGCGAGCGCCGCGCCGTCTTCATGGGAACCAGCGTTATGAAGCCCTTCACCATGTCCACGTTCGACCAATCCAAGCAAGCAGCGTCTCCCAGCCGCAACCCGCAGTAAATTCCGAGAGCCAACAGGAGCCGCATCTCCCCCTGCGCCGCCTCGCACACCCTACACAGTTCCTCAACGGTCAGTTCTCGGCGGCTGTGAACAGCAAACCGTTTGCGCCCGATAGTCTTCCAAGGGTTACACGATAACCGCGCTGTTTTCTCCAGAACTCGCCACACCAAGGCCAGCAGGTTCATGTGACGATTGAAAGTTGACGCGGATATCTTTTTTAGCAGGTGTCCGGCGTATGCGTCCGCGTGTTCCTGTGTCACATGGCGCAACTCCAAAACCTTGGGATACTTGACTTGAAGCCAACGGGCGAACGTCTCATACTGCCCTTCGTAAACCGTAAGGGTCGTTTCTCCGGTATCTGGCCTGTTGTGTTGTTCGAGGTACGCTTGCCAACCGTTCAGGACCGTGGTCGCCTGTATCTCGTTCTCAATCTTGACGAGTTCCTGCGCCAGATTGACGTCAGCTGTCCGCACCTTCTCATAAACCGCCTCGGCCCGTTTCTTCACATCTTTCAGTCGCAAAGGGTTCAGTTCTTCGTCTCTTTTCGCTCGCGCCCTCGCAACGTCAGTCTCTCCGGTGGACTTGATTATGCGCTCGCCCCTACGCATGACCTGTGTCCACCAAATGTTTCCACGCTTGAACAGGTGCTTGGTATCCTCGGTTGCTTTTTTTGCCATATTGCATCGCCCTTCCCTATGTGTCCTTACAGTGTCAAAATAATAGCATTGAATCGGCGTGTTTTACAACATTTTTACTACATATAATAATAATACGTTGATAATAATAATTAAATACTAGATTCCTAATCTGGGGGTCGCCGGTTCGACTCCGGCCTGGCCTACCACCCAAAACCTCAATAAAAACCGCGTTTTATTGGGGTTTTTTCGTGTATTTGACTTGTACGCCTGTTAAGCCTATGCATCGCATAGCACGCGAAAGCACCTCATTGGATGCACGAATGATAATCAAAAAGTAAGCAGTCGGTTTTATTGGGAATTGCGAGGACAACCACTCCACAAGTCCCAAAAAAAAGGTTTTGATGCCGCCAAATGGGTTATCCGGCCCTTTGACCCGTTTCTGACATTTCCGTGGTTTGGCAGGGGGCGATGCAAGAGTGCACCGCAAAAATCACTAACCCAATTCCGGTGAGGTTCCGGCAACTTCCTGCCCATGCCCGGGCAGCGGGAAAGTCAGGGATAACAAACCAGTCTTTGGGACATGGTGACATCTCCCTGATCGATCCCGTGCCCTCATTACGCATGAGAAGGGGGGTGCCGGGTTTTTATTCAGACACTTACCGGCACCCCCTCCCCGCCCTGCGCCTACGCAGCGATCCGCCTTCCCGCAGCCCCAGGCTCGGCAGCGGCACCAGAAGCCGCCATGCGGCACCGGCCCATTGCCCACTTTCTCAACCCTGCGATCTGCTCGCCCATGAGTTTGCTCAGGGGTACAGAATCCGCCACCGCCGCCAGCATGTCCGAGGTCCCGGGCTCCCTTGATTCCGCGAACGCCCTGTACAAGGCGTCAGTGACCGCCTGCTCGATCTCGGCGCCGGTGTGGCCCTCACTGGCCAGCGCCAGCCCCCTGATATCGAACGCCTCCGGCTTCCTGTTGCGCCTCCGGATCTGGATGGCCCAGATCTGTTCGCGCTCCTCTGTGCAGGGCAGGTCCGTGAAGAACAGCTCGTCCCACCTGCCCTTTCTCAGTAACTCCGGCGGCAGCTGCGTGACGTCATTCGCGGTCGCCACCACGAACACGGGCGCGGTCTTCTCCTGCATCCACGATATGAACGACCCGAAGACCCTGGAGCCCGTGCCGCCGTCGCTCGACCCCGAGCTCCTGGACCCGGCGAAGCCCTTTTCCAATTCATCGATCCAGAGAACACAGGGTGCCACGGCCTCCGCCGTCTGCAGCACCTGCCTGAGGTTCGCCTCGGACTGGCCGACCAATGACCCGAACAGCCGGCCGGCGTCAAGCTTCAGCAGTGGCCTGCCGAAGACTGCGGCCGTGGCCTTGGCCGTAAGCGACTTGCCGGTGCCGGGCACGCCGACTATGAGCAGGCCCTTGGGACTGGGCAGGCCGTATTCCCTGGCTTTCTCGCAGAAGGCGAGCCTGCGCTTTAATAGCCAGTTCTTGAGATGGTCGAGCCCGCCTATGCCGTCCAGTGACTGCGACGTCTCCACGACCTCCAGCAAGCCGTTCTGCTTGATGGCGCTGGCTTTCTCCCTGGCGACGCTGACGGCAACGACGGCTTTGCTCCCTACAACGCTTAGTGCGAACGCGTTCTCGGCCTCCGAGCAGGTCAAGCCGGAGGCGGCGTCGAGGATGGCGTCGCGCTCGTCTGACTTGTACCGCTTGAGCCTGGCGCTCTCGCAGATGCCGTCGAGGACCTGCCCGAGCTCAGGCTTGCCGGGAAGTGCGAGGTCGACGGTCACCAGCTCCCGCTCAAGTTCAGGCGGCAGGTTGCGCCTGCAGCCGAGCATGATTATGCACTTGCCCTTGGCTTTGGCATGGGCAAGGGCGTCCTTCAATGCCCGCACGAGCACGGGGTTCGGATCCTGCAGGAACATGTGGAAGTCGCGGAGCAGGACCAGGGTGTTGTCGGGCAGTGAAGCTATGGCCGTGACCGCCTCCATGGGATCCTCGCAGCCCAGACTGCGGCCGTCGCCGGTGTCAACAAGCCCCGTCATCGCCGACCAGGCGCAGAGGCTGTGGCCTGTTGTTTGGGCCGCGGCCTTGAGCTCGTCCTCGGCCCTGGTCTCCTCGTGGCTGACGAGGCAGACGCCGGGGTAGCCGGCGCGGATGTAGCTGGTGATCGCTTCTAGCATATGGTGTTTCTCCTTTGTTGGTGGTTTGTGAAAGTGTGTGGGGTCATGCTTGAGGCTTGGATCGGTTAGAGCCTGTCATTATTGCCGTGCGTCTTTTGCTGTTGCATAATGACGGAAGCGGGAGCACTATATGTTTGACGTCGATTGATAACCGAAATTCAAACTAGGATTTAAATGAAACAGGCATGGATCATCCGTATGCGGTCTAGGGCTGACACAAGGCACTCGCCCCCCAAGGCCGTCATCGCAGGGTGTTTGTCGGTGATTTTGCTGCTGGTGACGACGGCGAATGCCATAGCGCTACAGTCCGGTGATTTCAGTTACACCCTAGGCTCCGGCGGCAAGGCTAGCATTACCCGCTTCAACAAAGAATACTCAGGAGCCTTGGTGATCCCTGACACATTAGACGGACATCGGGTGATCAGCATCGCGGGCGCGGCTTTCTCCGGCTGCACAGGTCTGACCGCTGTCAGAATTCCTGACAGCGTTGCCTGTATCGAAGAGGGGGCGTTCATTTGCTGCTCCGGTCTGACCGGTGTCACAATTCCCGGCAGCGTGACGAACATAGGGAAGTCGGCGTTCGCCTCCTGCACCAGTTTGATCAGCGCCACGATTCCCGGCAGTGTCGCCAGTATCGCGGATGCGATGTTTTCTGGCTGCACGGTCCTGTCCACGGTCGCGATTCCTGGCAGCTTAACCAATATTGGTGATGGCGCTTTCTCCGTCTGCAAACGCCTGTCTCACGTCACTATCCCCGCCCGCGTTACGGCGATCGGCAAAAGTGCGTTTGAGGGCTGTTCCGGGCTGGCCGCCATCGCGCTTCCCGACAGTGTAACATCGATCGGGGACTTTGCTTTTTATAACTGTGACGGCCTTAAGAGTGTTGCGATTGGCAGTGGCGTCAATAGTATCGGCATCGGGGCTTTCCGGTATTGTGTCAGCCTCACAGCGATTGACGTTGTAAGCTCCAATCTTTCCTACAGCAGCCTTGACGGCGTCCTTTTTGACAAGTCGCGTCAAACCCTGATCCAATATCCCGGCGGAAGGGCCGGCAATTACAACATGCCGGCGTCCGTGATCTTCATCAGCGGGTTGGCTTTCTCTCGATGCCCGGGTCTGACCCGTGTCACTGTGCCCGCAAGTGTCTCTAAGATCGGCGGCTCGGCTTTTTCCTTCTGTAAAAGCCTGGCTATCGTCACTTTCAACGGCGACGCCCCGTGCGTGGATCCGGACGTGTACAGCAGTGCCGACCATTGGACCGCCTTTTATTATTCCGGGACCAAAGGCTGGGGAGAAACAATCGCCGGCCGTCCCGCCGTACCGCTGCATCGTTAAGCAGGTCCTTACGGTCGACACGATCATCGGGTGCCCCCACGAGGAAGGGCTGGACTATCCCGAGGGCATGAAATGCCCCCTGTGCCCCTTCTGGAGCCACAGGAACCGCTTCACGCATGAGTTGGAGGAATAGGCGACGGTGGTTGGGACGCGTTCGCGGAAAGGAGCAGAATGACTGACCAGGAACCGGTCTGCATTGCCACGTACCCGGACGAAGTGTCGGCGGAGCTGGCAGCCATGTGGCTCGAAGAGGGCGGCATCGTCTCGTTCATCGTGAAAGACGACTGCGGAGGGATGTTGCCGTACCTCCAGGCCGTCACGGGCGTCCGCCTCATGGTCAGGGCAGCGGACGCGGAACCGGCGGCGGAGATCCTGACGCGAACGGGCGGGACACAGGAGTAAGCGATTGCGCCAAAGGGAAGAATGATGTTCCTGAGAAGCCCATACAAGACCGTTGAGGAGTTCTACAAGGCAGTGGAAACACTCATCCAAGAACTCAAGGCAAATGGAAACACTGAAGAAGCCTCTCGGCTTGACGAACTTCTGCACGGCATCTGGACAACCGGATCGGAGCTGATCGGAGAACTGATGCTGTCGCTGGCCGGGATGAAGGACTCCTTTCCGGGCGAGATCCGAAAGCAGATAGACGATTGTCACTATTTTGACAAACATCACAGACGTATCCTTGGCTTGAATTGAAATCAGATTAGGAATGTGCATGACGCAGATGGCGACACAAGAACCGGACCCGGTGTCCGAAGTACTTAATTCGAGTCTCTAAGAATATGAGGTTGACAGAATGAACATCTTTGAGAAACATAACCAGGGACTGAAGGCCGCCCCGGAAGGCGACACGTATCACGAGCAATGGGTTTCAGGCACCTATGTCGTTGCGGGCGTTTTTCAGCGAAGGGGCCGCCTGTTCACGGTCGGGCAGGTCAGGAAAGACATTCCTGCGCTCTTCGAGTCGCTCAGGCGAAACAAGAAAGCGATATGGCCGAAAGGCGTTTGCGGCTACTACGCGATACCGGTCTATACCGCAGACGGTTTCGACCAGGGGCTTATCGATTGGGTGCACGCCCGCCCCAGGCACAAATACGCGATGTGGCATGAGCCTGTGCTGTACGACCGCATCCGGAACACGGCCGAGACAAACGCGTCATGGGGCCTCGGCGGTCGCGCTTTCCGCATCTTTCTCTTTGAAGTGATTTACACTGCCCTGCATGGCCTGGCCCGCAAAGAGGGGCATTCGGGTTTTCCCATAGTGAACGGCGAGCGAATACGGGTTGAAGAGGCCGGGCAGCCGGCCGGAGGTTGAGCCGTATCATCCGGACCGGACGACGGCGTTCTTGACCTCGGCAACGGGAGCTGTCAAACTTGACCGCACCTGTGGGGTTATGGGATGCGCTTTGATCCTTACTAAGAGGTCGGGCACAAAGAAAGGAAGCGGAAACATGTTCGTAACGACAACATTCACAATCGAGGGTTATCGTATAGCGGAGTATAGGGGAATAGTGCGGGGTATTATTGTGCGCGCTCCCACGATCGCACAAGGGATCCTCGGGGGGCTGAAGAACATCATAGGTGGAAGAATCGGGGCTTACACGGAGATGTGCGAACAGGCTCGTTCACAGGCGTATGAGTCATTGTGCCAACACGCAGAGCAACTGGGAGCCAACGCAATCGTAGGAATGAGGTACGACGCATCGGAAGTCGTCAGTAAGGGGTCTGCCACTGAGGTCCTCTGTTATGGAACAGCAGTCGTGGTGGTTCCGGAGAAATAGAAGAACGGTGCCCAACACGCCGTCGCAGGATATGCCTCGCAAATTCGGCAATCCTGAACGGACCCGTTGGGCGACAATCAAATGACAATGCGGCAAATAAATAGACATCTTCTTTCGATTCTTAAATGGGGGGGTACTGTAATCGTTGTCTTTCTTGTCTGCCAGACCGTGACCATACTGAACCTCATAGTCCTTCGTAGCAACCGGTTTCCACAATTGTCACAGCTATTGGAATCCATTTCGACTATTAACGCCTATCTCTATGA
>CAZXVN010000106.1:0-4234 GCA_964643945.1 uncultured Lentisphaeraceae bacterium
CGGAGGCAGCGACCGCCGAAACACGGCCCGGACGCCCCGAAAAGCCGCTCCGCACCGCTTCAGGCCCCTTTTCGGACAGAGTAAACGCGCCCCCAGGCGCGTTTACTCTGTCAAAGGCTAATTTACTTTGTCCTTTGACCAAGGAATCGCCACACGGCAGATCGAGGCATGGCCAGACACGGTGGCAAAATCTTCGCCATGCCCGTTGATAACCCCGGCGAACCCGCTCTGCCTGGCTTGTCTGCAGAGAAAGGCATACCCGACACTGCTGCCCGTGATATGAACCGGCCCACCGTGCAGACGGGTTAAAGACGCCGCAACGTCGATGGAGGGGGAATCAGCAGCCATATCAACCTGATGCAGGGCGGCCTGACAATAGCGTGCGGCTTTCACCGCAAAAAGGGCGTCTAGCCCATAAGGCGTGCCAGCCGTGAAACAGTCCGGCTTGCCGGAATCCTTCTTCTGCGCCGCAACAGCCAGAAGCAACGAACTGTCCACGCCGCCCGAGAGCGAGTACGCGCACCGTTGCTCCCGCGTACAATCTTCAAGAACCCGCGCAAGGTCTTCGCGCATGTGAAGGGGGGTCAGTTCAGAGGCTGTTTCAAGATAAGCCCGGAAGTCGGCACCCTCGGATCGCTGAAGCGTCATACGTTCGCAATCGATGATGAGAGCCGAGTTTCCTGGAACACGGACGATGTGAGAGAAGAATGATTTCGTTCGCCCATTCACGCCGGTTACGATGAACTCGGAAAGCTGCCCCAGATCGAGGGCGCGCGGAATCTGCGGCAGGTTGTCGAGCAAGATACGGATCGAAGACCCCAATGCGACCATGCCAGGGGCCTCAAAAAGAAAGAGCGGCTGTTGGCCGAAAAGATCGGAAAGCACTTTGACCTGCCCGTGGGTTTGCGTAGCTAAAACGGCTGTATAAGCACCCCCCAGCCGCCGGTAAAGCTCACGGGCCTCCATCGCTGGCCAGTCGTTGACGGCGAGTTCGGCACAAGAAGCCCCGATCCCGTATGGGGTTCCCAGCACCAACCCCGTTGTGACTCCAGATGCGGAGACTAACAATCGGGGGGCCTGTGCCGAAGACACCCAGAAGCTCGGCCCGCTATCGTTGTCTGCCCGGACTGCGGGGGCTGTGAGTGTCAGAACCCCGGCCGTTGCATGAACCATCGTGCGCTCGCTTCGAGAGAAACCCGATTCGTTATGCGTCGCCAAAAGAAGAAACTCGCTCATGGTTCAAATCCCGCCGTGTGAACGTTGAAAAGTATGCGGCCTGTCTTTCATTGAAAAAAAAGCGTCATGATAACCTTTCAGAACCGTCCGCGCACGCTCTAAGCGGAAACCGGCTGTCGGGAGTTATGTCCCGCCTGGCGGAACAGCCCCGCACAGGCTGATCCGCTTGGCCAGACTGCCGCTGACCGTGCGAGGATTCCAGATCAACGCCAACGCGGACGTGTGGCCGGGATCCGATTCTTCGAGCGACAAGACCCCCGAGCCCCAGTCCAGATACTTCCAGCCGCAGGTGGCATTCACAAAACCTTTCGCGCGATAGAGCCCCTCACCCGCCCCGGTCACGCAGTCGCAGAGCGCCTGCAAATCAACCGGATGCTGAAAGACAACCGCTTCGCGTTCAAACCGCGGATCCTTGCACGCCCCGAACGCCGCGTCCACCTGATCCGCGCGCTGCGACACCCCGTCCGCCAGAATGATCGCCGGATCAACCTCGCCGCACCTGCACCGGATCAGTGTCGCACGAGGGTTCATCGCGCTGATCTTGCTCCTCACCTTTTCAATGGTCGCAGGCGCATGCAGATCCATCTTGTTCAGCAGAATCAGGTCAGCCGACTCGATCTGCCCGCGGATATTGGGCAACACCAGCAGCAGCTTCATCAGCGTGCCGGGGTCCACCACGGCGATCACCCCGGCAACATGATACAGCGCGTCCAAGCGGCTTTCCGCCAACAGGCGTCGCATCGAACGCGGGTCGGCAATGCCGCATGCTTCAATCACCACACCCTCTGGGCGGAACGCGGGGTCGGCGTTGTTGACACGCCCTTCGGACACCTGGTGCAGCACGTTGACGAACTCGGCGATCAGACTGCGGCAAAAGATGCTGCCACCCGGCACGGCAATGGTTTTTCCACCTTCGCGCTCAATCAGGCAGGCGTCCACATCCACCGCAGAAAACTCGTTGACGACATAGACCAGACTGCGCCCGCGGGTTGTTTTGGCCAACCGCTGCAACAGAGTCGTCTTGCCCGCCCCCAGAAAGCCGACCACCAACCAGATGGGACATGTTGCAGACACAGGCCATTCTCCCAGACGTCCGACAGGGTTCAGGGGGGCGGGGTTACCGGAAATCAAAGGGCGAAGCGGTTGCGCAATGAAAGCCTGTTCAAAAAGGGGCCGGCGACAGGAATCGCCCCTTTTCAAACAGGCTCTCGTCAGAACAGCGGCAGCCGTGTCGAAAGCAGAACCCTGAACCCTGCTTTCTCCTGACGTCCTCAGGCGATCAGCCGCTGGGCCAGTTCAGCCGCCGACGCGGCATCCGGCGAGAAGCCGTCCGCGCCGATCGCATCGCAGTAGGCCTGCGTCACAGGCGCGCCGCCGATGATGACCTTGGCGGGAATGCCCGCCGCGCGGATCGCCTCGACCGCCCCCTTCATGCTCGGCATGGTGGTTGTCAGCAGAGCCGACAGCCCCACGATCTTCGCGCTGTGCTCCTTAGCCAGCATCACAAACTTCTCAGGCGACACGTCGACACCCGCGTCGATCACTGCAAAACCCGCGCCTTCGAGCATCATGATCACCAGGTTCTTGCCAATGTCGTGCAAGTCGCCCTTGACCGTGCCCATCACCGCCGTCGCCACCGCCTGCACACCCGCCTTGATCAGATGTGGCTTAAGCAGTTCCGTGCCGGCCTTCATCGCGCGCGCAGCCACCAGAACTTCGGGCACGAACACCTCGTTCTTCTTGAAACGCTGACCCACCTCGCCCATCGCACTGAGCAATCCGTTGTTCAAAATATCCTGTGCCGGTGCCCCCTCGGCCAACAAGCTCTCCACCAGCTTGCGCACATCCGCAACTTTTCCAGCCTTCATCGTCGTTTTCAACACTTCATAATCAGGCATGACACGATCCTTTCATAATGTAACCCAACAAGAACTCCGTTGGTATATAGTTTTACGCGCTCACAGCCAGAAAAGCAAGAGAAACCGATTGTTCTTGCTTTTCCAAAAACGTGCTCTATATTTGCCCCATGAAAACGGAGGACTCAAGCCAGCTCTTTACGGTCCAGCAGGAACACTTCTTGAACGAGACCCATACGGCCGTCTTCCTGTATCTGTTACAGGACGGCGAAGTTTCCGCCATGAACAGCTTCCCGCACCTGCACAAACTCGACTTTCTGCTGAATGCGGAGGCGATCCAATCCTTCCATCTACACGAGTTTGTAGAGGTCATTCTGCTGGTCAAAGGCTACCTGCTCCATGAAATGAACGGCACCCACCACATCCTGCCGCCGGGATCACTGGTCTTCGTGCGCCCCTACGACCTCCATCGCTTGCTGCCCGTCAATTCAGAACGTACGCTGTTCGCCAGCCTCGTGCTCGACTCCTCCGTCATCCGCGAACTCATGTCTTATCTTTGCACCCCGGCCATCCTGCACCGCTTCCACACCGCACCCGAAGCACCCTGCTTCCTGCTGCCGCCCGACGAGGCCCGCAGCCTGATGTTACAAATGGAAAGCATCAGCAACGAACAGGCCGTCGCCCCCGCAACCAGCACCCTGATGGCACGCGTGCTCGCCGCTCAACTCTTCGCGGGGTACCTCTTGAATCCGCAAACCCGCGAACACGCCAAGCCTTTGCCGCCGGGTTGGCTCGCGATACTGCGCGAGGAGGCTGAAAACTGGACCGATCTGAAAAACGCACCCCATCGACTTCACCTGCGCTCGAAGTGCCACCCCAGCCATCTCTGCAAAAGCTTCCAGCGGTATTACGAAGAGACGCCCACCGCGTTCCTGAACCGCCTGCGCCTGCGCGGGGCCGTCCGGCTCCTGACGGAACCCGATGCCAAAATCGCCGCCGTCGCCGCTGAACTCGGATTCGAGAGCCTCAGCCACTTTCACCGCCTCTTTAAGCGCCACTACGGCCTCACACCCGCCCAGTACCGACGCGCCCAGTCCAGCAGGTCGTGAACCCGCGGATTGAACCAACCTCCTTGACGGGAG
>CAZXVN010000107.1:0-5734 GCA_964643945.1 uncultured Lentisphaeraceae bacterium
GAGGCCGCCATTCAGGTTTGTCTCGAACTGACGCCCGCTAGTCGCGGACGTGAGCTGCGGGGCGTTATTGAAGGCACGCGCTTGCGCGGTAAGCGCCGCGCCGTGGTGGTGACGCTCAACCAGACGGATCGCTTGCGCGAAGACGGCGTTGAGATTGAGGTTGTCCCCGCGTGGCGCTGGCTGAAGTGAGCAGGACGCCGGGATGCGGGCCGGGCTCGACAGAAGATCAATCGAAAGAGTGACTTCAGGTATCGACTCTGGGCAAATGCTTTTGGTTTCTCGACTTGACCTAAAAAGAGCCGTTGGCTTAAGGCAGCAAAACACTTCGTCGCTTACACTTAGTCCCACGCTTAGTCGGATACGCTTAGTCAAAACTGCTTAGTCGTTGTTTTATCAGGCAGATGCCGACTAAGAGAAACGATTAAGTGTAACCGATTAAGTGTGAGATTAAGTGTGGTGAAGCGGTGTGACATGCACCTCTAATTTTGATTGTTCCGTCCGCAATCATGCGCACTCATGCGCAGGGCGCGAATGATGCCAAAATTGAAATTGCTGTTTGCCCGGGCTATCGGCTCGACCCAGACTGGCGAATGAGGCATACTAAATTACTTGTACACCTGCCGCCTGCGGAGCGGCTATAAAGCCAGGAGTAACTTTGTCCACAGATTTCGCGGATGTCCACAGATTGAATCAACATCTGCGGAAATCTGCGTGATCTGCGGACAAAAACGTGAAGTACAATTAAGGTTTTTGCTATGCCGGTATTGAATTGGCTGAACAGGGATGAGCACCTGAACATCGCGGAGCGGGTGCCGTACCGGCTTCTGGAGGAGGTGCCGGAGCTGGGCTGCGGCGACCCCGACACCGGCAACCTCCTCGTGCAGGGCGACAACCTCGACGCGCTCAAAGCCCTCCTGCCCTTCTATGCCGGCCAGGTCAAGTGCGTCTATATCGACCCGCCGTACAACACGAAGTCGGCGTTCACCCACTACGACGACAATCTCGAACATTCGACTTGGCTCGGCACGCTGTGGGCTCGGCTGAAACTGCTCAAGGAGTTCCTCCGGGAGGACGGCAGCATCTGGATCTCCATCGACGACGACGAGTGCCACTACCTCAAAGTGGTGTGCGATGAGGTTTTCGGACGCCAGAATTTTGTCGCGAATGTGGTCTGGCAGAAACGGACATCGCCTGATAATCGACTAAGATTAGGTGATGCTCACGACTCGATTCTTGTCTACAACAAAAACAAACGAACTCCAGCAGCTTTGCTAAATCAACTTCCCGTTAATAATACGCGAGAGAAAGATTTCAAGAATCTTGATAACGACCCTCGTGGGCTTTGGGCATCCACTGATTTTACGGGCATGACAGGGCACGCAACACCAAGCCAGTTCTACACCATTGTGTCTCCCGCAGGTGTGGCTTTTCCTCCACCAAATGGTAGATGTTGGGCAATTGCTGAGGAAAACTTTAAGAAGCTGCTTTCTGATAACAGAGTTTGGTTTGGAAAGAATGGCCAATCGCGTCCGCGCTTGAAGCGATTTCTCTGCGAAATGTCTGGCCAGAATGCATGGACATGGTGGCCAAATAGTGAAGTTGGCCATAATCAGGAGGCAAAAAAGGAAATCAATGTGCTTTTTGGGGCAGACAATCCTTTTGACACACCCAAGCCAGAACGCCTATTACACCGTATCATTCATATTGCCACCAATCCCGGCGACCTCGTGATGGATTCGTTCTTAGGCTCTGGGACGACGGCGGCTGTCGCGCACAAGATGGGGCGGCGCTATATCGGCATCGAGATGGGGGAGCACGCGCGGACGCACTGCGCGGCGCGGCTGAGGAAGGTCGTGGAAGGCGAGCAGGGCGGCATTTCCGAGGCGGTGAATTGGCAGGGCGGTGGCGGGTTCCGGTTCTTCAGGCTTGGCGGAGAGGTCTTCGAGACGGACGGACGGATCAAGGCGGGCATCACGTTCGGCCAGCTCGCGGCGCATATCTGGTTCAGCGAGACGTACACGCCGTGGAAACCGAACCACGAAAAGCACAAAACGGAGAGAGAGAAAAAATCGACTTTCCTCGGGGTGCATGACGGCACGGCGTACGCGCTGCTGTATAACGGGATGCTGGGCGACCGGGCGCCTGACGGCGGAAACGTGCTGAACTCGAAGACGCTGAAGCTCATCAAAGAAGACGCTGGGGATGCCAAGCACGACAAGCTGGTGGTCTACGGCGAATGCGCGTTGGGAGCGGCGTGGCAGCACGCGCGGATCGAGTTCAAGCAGATCCCTTATGACGTGAAGGCGCGGTGAGTTTATGGGCGCTTCCGGGTAGAGCGTGTGCTATTCTATTGAGTAAAATGCGATGCTGGACAGCGAAGAGGAATCGACTAAGCATGTGGACTAAGTGTAACCGAGTAAGTGTGAGCCTAAGTGTTTGGACTAAGTGTCAGGGAAAGCGTGAAGCGACACTTCGTCGCACACTTTATCCCACACTTCGTCGGATACGCTTAGTCGACTCACGTAGTCAATCGCTGAGCATCACAGGTGCACCAATAACCAATCCGCATTCATACGCTAAACCCGGAAGCGCCAGTTCATGGAACTGAAACAGTATCAGCGGGATTGCCTTGACGTGCTGCGCGAGTTTTTCATCGCTGCGCGGGAGCTGCCCACGCTTGAAGAGGCGTATCTGAAGGTCACGCAGGAGGCGGACATCGCCCGGCGGCTGGAGATTGCGCAAAGGCTCGGGAGACTGGGCGGCCGGTATGACAACGCGAAGACGCCGGGCATTCCGCGCGTATGCCTGAAGGTTCCGACGGGCGGCGGCAAGACGATCTTGGCGGCGCATTCGGTCAGGCTCGCGGCGGAGACGTTGCAGGAGAAGGATTATCCGTTCGTGATCTGGTTCGTGCCGAGCGAGGCGATCCGGTCGCAGACGGCGGAGGCTTTGAAGAACACGCGGCACCCGTACCGTATGACGCTGGACGAGCAGTTCAATGGCCGCGTGCGCATTTTCGAACTGGATGAGAAATTCAACCTCCGCCCGGACGACATCCGGAACAACGCCTGCATCATGGTGGCAACGATCCAGGCGTTCCGGCAAAGCGCCACCGACAAGTACAACGTATACAAAGACAACGAGCACCTTCACGACAGTTTCGGAGACTTCCCAAAGCAGGACGGCTTGATGCTGGATGAGAAGGGCAAGCCGCTGTCGTCCTTCGCGAATCTGCTCTACCTGCTGCGCCCGCTCATGATCGTGGACGAGGCGCACAACGTGATTACGGACCTGAGTTCCGACATGCAGCGGCGGATCAATCCGTCCGTCGTCCTTGAATTCACGGCGACCCCGCAACCGGCCAACAACACGCTGTATCTGGTGCGGGCGATGGAGCTGAAGAACGCCGAGATGATCAAGCTGCCGATTGTGCTGAAAGAGCACACCAACTGGGAGTTGGCGGTCACGGACGCGCTGGCGCGCCGGGCCGAGCTTGAAAAGGAAGTCGGGGGAGAAGACGAGTATATCCGCCCGGTCATCCTGTTTCAGGCGCAGGAAAAAGACGAGGAAATCACGGTCGCCAAGCTCAAGCAGCACCTGCTGGACGTTCACGGCATACCCGAAAATGAAATCGCAGTCGCCACCGGCGACCAAAAGGAACTGGACGGGATCAACGTGTTCGCGAAGAACTGTCCGATCCGCCACATTATCACGGTACAGGCCTTGAAGGAGGGCTGGGACTGCTCCTTCGCCTACGTGCTGTGTTCAGTGGCGAACGTCAAGAGCAATACGGCGATCGAGCAGCTCTTGGGGCGCGTGATGCGCATGCCCTATGCGAAGAAACGGAAATCCCCAGCTTTGAACAAGGCGTATGCGGTTGTCCTGTCCAAGGAATTCGGACGGGCGGCGAATGACATCGTCGAGAAGCTGAGGAAGAAAGGCTTTGAGGACGAAGAGGCCCGGGCGATGATCCAGCAGGTGCCGAACGACGAGTTGCTCATGCAGGCGGAACAGGACCGGGTCAACGTCTACCAGGCGTTTGACGAGCGGGCGCTCCCTTCCAGCTTCTGGGCTAACAAGGAAAAAAGCGGCACCTACGCGATCGGCTTTACGCCGCAGGCGACGGAAGCGGATGTCGAGAACGCCATCGAGGTGTCCGGGATGCCCGCGCACACGGCTACGGAATTGCGGCTGAAATACGCCTATGCCGTCCGCACAGCCAGAGACCTGCCGCCGCCACCTTGCAAGCGTCTGGAGATGACCATGCCTAGGATGAACGTCTACGTGCAAGGCGCGCTCTGCCTTGCGGAAATGGACGCCATCATGGACGCGGCGGGCGTCTGGGATTTCAACGCGTTCGTCGAACCGAAGATCGAACCGGCCGAATTCATCTACGACAGCGACGGCAGGACATCTAACATTGATGTGCAGCAGAGCGGGCTCAAGCTCAGTTACGACGTGAACCAGCCGACCTTGTTCACGGTCGGGGATGCGCACTGGACAAAAGACCATCTGATTTTTGACCTGTGCCGCCTGCTGCAACAGCCGGACGTGAAGCATGCCGTGCTTCTGGAGTGGGTCGGAACGGTCGTCAACTACCTGATGGACGAAAGAAGCGTCACGCTCCGCCAGCTCATGATGGCGAAATTCTCCCTGCGGAACAAGCTTCAAGGCCGGATTATCGCTGGGCGTGACCGGTTCAGAAAAACAACCTACGAACGGACTTTTTTCAGCGACACCGCAAGAATCGAGATGGACTTTGAGAACGGGTTCCGGTTCGCGGAAGAGATGTACGATGACCAGTTCATGTTCTATCGTGGGCGGTACACCTTCGACAAGCACTACCTCGGGAAGGACAACATGCCGCTTTTTGACGGCGCAATTGACGGAGAGGAAACGCAATGCGCATGGGCGATCAACGGGCTTGAAGAGGTTGATTATTGGATACGGAACATCGCAAAGCACCCAAGGTCATACAGTCTGCCCACGGCAAAAGACAACTTTTATCCCGATTTCGTTTGCAAGCTGAAAGACGGGCGGATGGTCATAGTCGAGTATAAAGGCGAGCACTTGCGCAAGGATGCCGAAGGCGACAACCGGATTGGCAAAGCCATGGAGAAGGCCTCCGGCGGCACATGCCTCTTCCTCATGGTTTTCAAGAAAGAAAACGGCATGGATATGCGGACGCAACTCAAACGTAAAATCGGATCTGTTTTATGATCGCACGGACCATAACAAGCGCCATCCGCGTCATGGGCGTCGACACTTCGTTGCGCTCCACCGGCATCGGTATCCTTGACGCCGCCGGCTCGCGCATGGCCCCGGTTTACTACGGCATAGTCAAGAACCCGCCGGGCCGGCCCCTTTCCGCCTGCCTTCTCCACCTGCAGGACGAGATCACGAAACTTGTCGAGGCGCACCATCCCGAAGCGGTCGCCATCGAGGGCATCTTCTACGCGAAGAACGTCAAGACCATGCTGATCCTCTCACACGCCCGGGGCGCGATCATTGCCCAGTGCGCGCGCCTTGGCCTCCCAATCTACGAGTACGCGCCCCGGCGTGTGAAGATGGCCGTGGCCGGCTACGGCGCCGCCCAGAAAGAGCAGATCCAGAAGATGGTCAAGACGCTGCTGGCCCTGCCTGAGGAGCCGCAAAACGACGCGGCCGACGCCCTCGCCCTCGCTATCACGCACCTCCACAACCGCACCGCCCTTGCCGCCCTCTCGGCCGAGCC
>CAZXVN010000108.1:0-6073 GCA_964643945.1 uncultured Lentisphaeraceae bacterium
CGGGATCATGGTCTTGTACCGTTCATACATCCGCAGCAAGGCATAGTCCTCTTTTCCCATGACACAGAGAGCCTCAAACACCCAGCGGTCGAAAAAACAACTCGCATAGGTTTTTTTGGTCAAAACATTATCGTAGATCGCCGCCCACTTGGAAGGGTCCGCAAGACCGGCATTGACGGCCATGGCATTGGCCCGGTCATCCGGCTGGCTTACCTGGGAAGACATGTAATAACCCCCCTTCCAGTAAGTGGTGTCAAAGGAGCTTTTTATGCCTTCGAGCTTTGCGTCAATGGCGGCAATGTCCGCTTCATGGCCGGTCACCTGCGCCATCTTTTTCAAGGTTTGAAGGTCGATGTAGACGAAGCAGGTCTCAATGACGGCCGTGTCTTTGACTTCTTTGCCCCAGTCGAACCAGGTCCGGGGGTTGCCGAATTGATAGGTGTCGAACAGGAAAGTCTTGGTCTGGTCATAAACCGAGCGGATCGAATCAATGTCACCGGTTTGCAGGTAATAGAACCAGAGGCCATACTCGCCGAGAAATTCAAGGTGCTGCCCCGGATAAAACTTGGGCTCAAGCTTTCGCAGCACCAGGCGCTTGGCCAAGCCGTGGGCCTTGGGGTCAAACACATAGAAGCACTGGTTCAGCTCAGGCGTCCCGTCGCCCCAGAATCCCACCCGCTCGCGGTCAGGGCAGTCAAAGAACCACTCCCGCATGCAGACGTACGCGGTCCGGGCCGCCTTCCGCCAGAGAATGTTGTAGTCGCTGTCGTTGCACTCAAACGAACCGGCAAAGGTGGTGTCGTAGCCGGTTTCCCGATACTGCACCGCCTTCACGGTGACACCCGCCGGAACCGTGTAAATGGCGCCTTCGCCGCTCACCCACTTCTGGGCTTCAATGGTTTGGTCGCCTTCCCGGGTCGTGGCGGTTTCCGTGGGGGTCAGGTAGGTCACGAGCGGATTGCTGGAATTGAACTGGATGACCTTTCCCTCGGGGCTCTCCACGTGTATCCAAGGCTGGAAATGGCAGTTATATGGAATCGTGCACACCAGCCTCCAGGCGTTCGTCTCGGCATGCGGGAGGTCTTTGGATACATGGACATACTTTCTCAATCCGTAATCCTTGATCACGTTAGTGGAGGCGTTCGCGAGATCTCCCTCACGCGCGGATGCCGTCTGCGCGGACCAGCCAAGCGTTGCAAGGATGCCTAAACTCAATGCGGTTCTATTCATGTTTGCTCCTTTTTCCAACACCTTACTTCCTCGCGGCGACAATCTCCACATCGCAGAAGGTCAGTGCGGCGATGCCGTTGGCGCCAACAAGCAACTTATCCTGGCTCCAGTTCATCTCTTTGAGATACGCAATCTTTTTCGCCGCCGAGGCCTCTGTCAGCTTGAGCGTGACCACGTTCCCGGAAACCGCGCCCGCTGCGACTTTATCGGCGACCCCATCCAGGTAGAACTGACTGGCCAGCGAATCCGTCCAGACCACGGGCTGGTCGAACTCAAGGGTAATCGTGTCCTGCGCGCTGCCCGCGTAGCAAGCCTGCTTGAGATTCGGCGCCGTGATGGCGGTGGCGGGCGCTTGGCCGTAGAAGTCCCGCTCGATCAGGGGCTGTATCAGCCGCGCAAATTCCGTCCAGCCAATCAGCGGATAATGGCAGCCCCCGGGCGGCTTGATCCCCAGCGTGGACATGATGTCCATGTTGGAGTAGAGGCGCGGCAGATTCCGCTGCACCTCGCGCAACATGTCCCCGTGCCCGTTGCCCATGCTGCAGGAGTTGGGCCAGATCTGGTAGAGATAGTAGTGCTGGAGATTGGGGAAATCCTGCTTCCAGGCCGCCGACATGTCCGTGAAGTACTGCTGGTAAGACTCCCAGCCGTAACCGCCCGTGGGGCCGTCCGAGCCCTGATCGCTCTCCCCCTGGTGCCAGAGCAGCGCGCGGATGCCGTGGGTCAGCCGGGCCTGCTGCACCCGCCACAACATCCGGCCGTATATCGTTTTCAAGTCGGCGGGATGGTCGTCGTTCCGCTGATGCTGGTCGATCCGGGTTCCCCCGACAGCCCCGTTGATGATGAAGATCGGAACCTTCTGGCTGGCCAGCAGGCGTTTGGCAAGCTCCATTCCCCACCACCCCAGCTCCGCCTTCTCGCCTTTCTCCGCCTTCCAGACCGGACAGCACCACAAATTCTGCCGGGGGCCGTTCTCCTCGCCACCCGGCCGGCCATAACTGCGGATCCACTCGCTGGTGTCCGGCGGAGACTTCTCGCCCGTATCCGTCGCCAGGGCGTTGGATTGGCCGTCAATCAGGTAGGCGTCGCCGCAGACCAGGTTCGTCACCGTATTGAGCACCTTGCCGCTCGCTGTGTCGAGTAGCCCGCCATCCGTCAATAAGGACTGTTCGGGGCTTCCCGTCCAGACGCCGAACACCACCTTGTATTTGATCAGGCCCGGGTTGAGTTTAAGAGTGATGGCATAGGTCTTGTCCTTCGCCAGCTTTTGGATTTCTGTTTTGTAAGGTTTGTCATCTTTATAGACGATGAGAAACACCGAGTCAGCAGCGTTGGAGCAGGTTCCGTTGTAATACAGCGTGCCCTCGTTCTTGTCGTCACGGGCATAGAACTGGCCGTCCTCGGGCTTCTCGTCCCTGGCGGGAATCCGCTTGACCCACGGGTCTTTCTCCGGCTCGGTGACCTGGATCGCAGCCGTGGCGACCGAGGTCGCGCCGCCGTTGTCGACCGCCAGGGTCACGGTGATCGGACCGGTGTACTGCGAACGCTTGAGAATCAGTTTGCCGGGCGCAATCTCTTTGGTCACGGCGCCGCCGGAAACGGTCCACTTGAAATGCAATTCTCCGGCGCCCTTTTCCTTCATCGCTTTGAGGTTGCCGAGCACCGACGACACTTCGATCATATCCCGGCCATTCCATTTGGCGGGCGCCTTGAGAGTGACCGCCGGTTCGGGGATCGCCTCCTTGATGGTCACGGGCACCTCTTTGGTCTTGACCTCGCTGGCGCACACCGCCTTGAACTGCAGGACCAGCGACGTGTCGCCCACCACGCGCCCGGCATCGACCGTGTAAGAGGCCTGGTCCACGGCGACCACGGACTCCGCGCCATCCCGCTTGAGAATCCAATACGTCTTCTGGGCGCTCCCGGCCTGGGCGGTGACAGCCGCGCGCTGGCCTTCGTCGACCGTGACCGAAGCGGGCGAAACCGAGAAAGCGCTTCCGGGCTGAACGAGGAGGCCCACCAGGGTTTGCCGCGGGTTCTGGCTTTCGTACTCCATCTTGACCCAGTCGGCTGAGCGGACAACCTTGGAGATGCGCACCTCGTCGATGTCGCCGACAAACCGGTAGTTGCCGTACCAGCCGCCGACATACATCCTGGCCGGGCTCTTGATGGCGAGCGGAGCCCCGCGGTTATTCCTGCCCCCCTTTGCGCCCCCGCTGGCATTCGCACCGTCCAAGACGCCATTGACGTAGATCAGCGACTCCCCCCGCTTGTAGGTGTTCACCACGTGAATCCATTGGGACATAGGAATCCGGCTGCCGCCCGCGACATTGCAATCCGCAAAAAAACAATCCATGTTCATGTGGGCCGGGCTTGCCAATTGCATCACAACTTTGCCCTGCCACTCCTGGTTCCCCCACCCGAGGATGTCCACATTCGACTGCTCAGCCCTGAACCAAGCCCCGGAAGTGTGGGAGCTGTCGCCGGTCGGCAAGGTGGTGATGCTTTCCCCGCCCTTGATTCCCTTGCCGATGTCAAAGCGCCGGCCCTGGCCGATCATACCTGGCGATGCCGAGGTGCCGGCATCGGCGGGGGTCAGCGAGCCAACCTCGTCTTTGGCGGGATTCGCCGGATCGCTCAGGTGCATGACCGTGAAGAAGCCGTTCGATGCGTTGAACACCGCTGAACCGCTGGATTCGCTGGCTACATCGGCCTTGCCCCAATGCAGCTTGATTTCCTGGCGCGCGTTGCCTTTGATCAGCGGGATTCTCACCCAGATGCTGGCGGCACCTGTGACCGCGTCCCATTGCTCTACCTGGTACGCCAAGGGCTTGCCGTCGGCCGAGAAGCGGACATCGGCGCCATTGGGCTGCGCCTGACTGAAATCAAACGTCGCTTGATTCAGCCGCACCAGCAGCGGAAAGTTCTCTTCCGACGCTGTGGCCGGCAGGTTCGCGCCCTCCGGCGTAGTGAGGATGTAAAGGGAGCCGGTATGCAGCCAGCCATCATATTGAGCCAGAGCTGTGGCAGCCACTGCCAGCGTCATTACCGCGCCGACCAAACATCTCTTTGTCATGTTGCACTACCCTTTCACTTCATTGCGCGTTGGAGCTCTCGCTCATCTTTGTGGAATCGCATCCGCCGCGGCAGGATCACTTCTGTGTCGTCAGAAGATAACATTTAACGGCCACTGCGCTGAAGAGGTATTTTGCGCCGGTAAGGGTTGCGGTGCCCGCCGCGTTCTCCGGCTGCCGGATTCCATGTATAGGCGCGGTCAGGTGTCTTCGCCTGCATCCGCCCTTCATGTGAGGGAGACTCGTCTACTTCTTCCACGCCGACTTCATCTCATGAGCCGTGAACGAATCGACCGTCAACGCTCCGCCTTGGGCAGTCAGTGAAATCTTGCCGAGCGGCTTGCCCATGTCGCCGCGTCCGCTGGTCTTGTAGCAGGCGCCGTCGCCGCCGACCACCTCGAACATCGGCCGGTCCACCAGCACGCGGAACGTGACCTTGCCGTCCTTCATCTTCAGCGGCATCTCGTCAAGCCGCTGCGCCTCGAAATGGTAGGTCACCGCGTTGTTGCCGAAGCGCAGGACAGCCTGCGACGCGGTGCCCTTCTTAAGGGTCACGACGATGTCGAAGAGCTGGTCTGCGGCCTCGAACTCGGCCGACGGCGCTGCGGCTGTCAGCTCCTTGTTGGCGACCGTCTTGGGGTTCCGCTTGCGCAGCTGCTCAAGCTCCTTGATCGGTGCCGCGAACATGCGGACGCCGTCGTCGGTGGTACGAAGCGTCAACTCGGCGGGCAGGCTGAAGGTCTGGTTGAACGGCATGCCGGGCATGTCGATGCGCGCCCAGCCGATCTGCACGACCCGCCCGTCAGGATTGCCGCTGAAGCATTGCGAGGCGTAGTAGGGTCCCCAATGGACCTGGCGTTTTCCCTCGTGCTCGGGGGTGAATTTCTTGCCGTCGAACTGTCCGATCGCATAGTGCGCGTCCGCAGCGAAGATCACCCACTTCTTGTTGGCCGGGTTGCCGTCGACTGGCAGTTCGAAGATTTCGGCGCACTCGAAGAAGCCCGTGATGCTGCTGGCATATTCCCATTGCTTGAGGTCTTTGCTGGTGTAGATGGAGATGTTCTGTCCGTAAGGGGCACGCTCGTCAAACAGGGCGATGACCCAGTGCTTGCCCGGCGCGTACCAGATCAGTTTCGGGTCGCGGCCGGAATGCTTGATGACGGGGTTGCCCTCGTAATAGGCCCATGACTTGCCCCGGTCCGTCGAATAGGCGACCGACTCGCCGCACCCGGTGTCGGTGAACACCAGGACCATGGTCTTCTCCTTGCCCTTCTGCCAGCCCGCCGTGTTGTTGACATCGACATTGCCGCTGCCTGAGAAGCACGACCCGTCGGCCATCGAGGGGTGGCGGTTAGCGACTTGATCGCCGAAGCAGCGGAGCGCGTGGGTCTGCTCGGTCCAGTGGACCATGTCCGGGCTGGTGGCATGGCCCCAGTACATGTTGCACCACGGGAACCCCGCCGGGTTGCTCTGCCAGAAGAAGTGGTACTGGCCGTCGTAGTAGCACATCCCGTTCGGATCGTTGTTCCAGCCGCGCATCTGGCTCATGTGGAACTGCGGGCGCAGCGGCTCGTCGTAGAGCGGCAGGAGATTGCGGATCTGACTGCCGCATTCGATCATCGCCGCGACCTCTTGCGACGCCCGGACAGAGATCTTTGCGGTCTTGCCGACATATTCCGACATGTCGAGCCAGCCCCACCAGTCGACGGAATTCTTGTCAGGCGGGAAATCGCAATCGAGATTGTGGACGAGCTGTTCGCCCACGCGGA
>CAZXVN010000109.1:0-5131 GCA_964643945.1 uncultured Lentisphaeraceae bacterium
ACACGCTCGGTCTCCCGCAAGAGCACGGCGGGCGGCGAGTCACGGTTGGGAACCACATCGATGTACATGGCCTCAACAATAGCTTATATATGCAGAAGTTCAAGCATAAAAATTAACATTTATTTTATTTACATGGGCACGTTTGGAACGTAAAATGCTGTGGTTCTGGCGTGCATCTCATTGCACTTCAATGGGTTGAGCATGGCGGGCGCGCGTTTTGTCGCTGGAACTTCGGTCTAGCCAACCGCGCCGTTTCCTCATCCGCCTTTTCTTTTGCCAACCGCTCCGCTTCCTGCTTCAGCGCCAGAACCTGCGGATGCCCTGGACGGATGGCCAACATATCCTCGGCTACGGTCAGAACTTTGTGCAAATCCCGCATATCCTTCGCCGCCAAGGCATCAACCCATAACCGCGAGACTCTTTGTGCCCGATCCCTCTCTTTTACACATGACACGGCGTTGACTGCAACAGCCGCCACCACCGCAAAGGAAACAAGCGCCACTCCCTTCCGAATCAGGCTCCTCCTCCGGAGTCTGCCGCCCATCTCAAACCCGGCCTGCTCCTTTTTCAATGCGTTCAGCATGGCGGTGGCACCCTCTGCGGAAAAACCCGCACCCTCCATCTCGGAAACCGCCTTGTATGCGCCGTCGAAATCATGCGCCCTGAACAACCTCACCATACTCCCAGACATCTTCACAAGCCGCTCAAGCCGGGTCAGTTCAGCCTTAGCCTCGGAAGCGTACTGCCCCTCCGCATGTTCACGCGCGTAGGTGCGAAGGACTTCCACCGCGTCCGCCAAACACGCCTCCGCTTCCAGACGTCCCGCCTCGGACGCGGCCGCTTCCCAGTCCTCCTCTTCGACGCGCGCCTCCAGTTCGGCCACCAACGTCGCGACGCGTCCGTCCTGCGGATCAAGCTCCCGGCACGCCCGCGCCGCCCGCAACGCCTCGCCCCAATCCCCCCCGGCCCGCGCGTCTTCCACAGCCTTGTTCAGAGTCTCCCGCTGTACCTGCGCCTCGTCAGCCGCATCCTTCAGCCGTGCCGCACGCTGAACCAGCTCCCGTCCCTTCGCGCCCGGCATGCGCACCCCCGCAGGCAGCAGCCCATGCTCCTTCAACACACGGCTCCACTGTTTCTCCTTCGCGAATTTCTCCATCTGCATCACGCCGTCGCGGAACCGCCCGAAGCCCGCGGCGTCCGTGCCGCACGCGCCGCAGAACGGGCTGTGGACCGGGTTGTCCGCGCCGCACTCGGGACACGGCAGCGTCAGCCCCGCGCCGCACCCCACGCAGAACTTCACGTTCTCGGCATTGCCCTTCCCGCAGGCGGGGCAGACCGCCGAACCGCCGGCCGGCTTCTGTCCTCCGGCCTCCGGCTTCTGGGCGCCGGCCTTCTCCAAATCTGCCAGCAGCTCCGCCGCGCTGAAATACCGCTCGACCGGATCGGGCTTCACGCACTTCTTCACGATCTCGGCCAGCGCCGGCGGCAGCTTGTCAAAATCCACATCGTCCGGCGGCAGCCCCGTCACCATCTCGTAAATTGTCTTGCCCAGCGCGTAGAGATCCGCCGTGTGGTTCACGCTCTTCGCGTCGCGCCGCTGCTCCGGCGGCATGTACGCGGGCGTCCCCATCCCGTACCCGCTCAGCGACACGCCCGTGTCCGTGCCCGCCCGCGCCAGGCCGAAGTCCGCGATCTTGGGAACGAGTTCGTCGCCTTCTTTAAGCAGCAAGATGTTCGCGGGCTTGATGTCCCGGTGGACCAGGTTCTTGCGGTGCGCGTGCTCCAGACCCCGCGCCACCGCGCAGGCGGTGCGCACCGCCTCGGGCAGCTCCAGCCTGCCGCGCTCTTTCAGCAGTCCCCGCAGGCTGCCGCCCCCGACCAGCTCCATCACGATGTACGGCCCCTGCGCGTCCTCGCCGCGGTCATACACCCCCACGATGTTCCGGTGGTTGAGCGACGCCACCGCCTGCGCCTCGCGCCGGAACCGCTCCAGCGTCCGCTCGCCTTCGGGACCCGACAGACCCTCGGGCGTCAGCCGCTTCACCGCCACCAGCCGCCCCAGCTTCCGGTCCCGCGCCTTCCAGACCCTCGCGAAGCCGCCGCGCCCGAGCTCCTCCAAAAGCTCGTAACGCTCCTCCAGCGCCTCTGATTTCCGCCCGCCGTCCCCGGCCTTCTCTCCCGACCCCGGCATCGTCAGCGCGTCACCCATGCTCAACCCGTCCGCCGCATTCTGACTGCCGACTGCCGACTGCTGACTGCTCCCCTTCCCGCTCCCCGCCATCGTCAACGCGTCGCCCATGCTCTCGTCAGCCGCATTCTGACTGCCGCCTGCTGACTGCTGACTGCTCTTCCTCCCGCTCCCCTCCGCCCCCGACTCCGCCGACGCCCCCGTCGCCGCCCCGCACTCCGGGCAGAATTTACACCGGTCCTCGAACTCGCCGCCGCATGTCAGGCATCTCTTCATCGTGACAACTCCTCATCCAACAGACCGATTCACTCGCTTCTCTAGACCCCCTCGATTCCTACCCCGCTCACTGCTCTCTCCTACCCCGCTCACGGCTCACGGCTTACTGCTCACTACTGCCCTGGGAGCAAGACAGCCCGGAACCCGATGTAGTCGTAGCGGACGTCCGAGAAGTTGATGCCGCGGCCCGCAGTTCGGCAAACGCACACGGAGTCGTTCCAACTGCCGCCACGAAACAAGCGGTACGAGCCCGAACCCGGACCAGCAGGGTCAGTCACGCTCCCTGACGGATATTCGCCGTACCAGTCCGAACACCACTCCGACACGTTGCCGTGCATGTCAAAAAGCCCCCAGGCGCTCGCCCCCTTTTGTCCCACCGGATGAGTCGTATTCCCGCTGTTGTCACTAAACCACCCCAGGTCACCGAGATTACCCGCATACGGCCCCGTTGTCCCCGCCCGACAGGCGTACTCCCACTCCGCTTCCGTCGGCAGCCGGAATTTACCACCCGCGGGAAGGCGAACGTCCCCACGAGCCGTAGAGGCAAGCTTCTCGTTCAGTATCTGGATAAAAGTCTGGCTGTCTTTCCAAGATACATTCTCCACCGGATGATCCGGTCTCGTCTGCCCTCCACCAAACACCACCCATTTCCCTTCCTTGAAATTCGAAGGGTTGTTACCCATGACCGACTCCCATTGTTCCTGCGTCACAGGATACTTGCCCAGCCAAAACCCCTTCGTCAGCGTCACCTCGTGCTGCGTCTCGTCATTAGACCGGCCCGCTTCATCGGACGGACTACCCATCATGAAACTACCTGGCGGACACCAAACAAGTTCCATCTTGATCCCGCCGCACAAATCTACAGTCATGCTGTCACCGGGAGCGGATTTAGCCGCTTCAGCCGCCGGATGCATCTTCTCCACAGCCGCTTTCAACGCCTCCGCTCTTCCGCGCGAAACAGCAGGCGCCTCCGTCAACCCCTTCAGCCGCTCCGCCACCTCGGCCATGCTTCCGGGCCGGTCTTCCGGCTCATCCTCCAAACACGCCATGATCAGATCGTCCCAGCCCGCGTCCAGACCGGCCACAAGCCGGCTCGGATGCTTGGCCATGCCCCGCAACCGCCGGCCGGTCAGCATCCGGTACAGCATCACGCCCGCCGCGTAGATGTCGCTGCGGGCGTCCGCCTCGCGCCCTTCGCGCTGCTCCGGACTCATGTAGTCGTACGTCCCAAGAATGGAGCCCGTGCTGCTGCGGCTCTCGCGGCGCCGCGCGCCGGTCGCCTGCTCGCCCATCGACAGCGAGTTGCGCAGGCTCACGTCAATCACGCTGCGCAGCCACTCCTCGCCCACCAGACGCGCCAGCCCGAAATCCGTCACGCGCACCCGGACATCCTCGGGGCGCCCCCCGTCCGTCTTGGCGTCCCGCCCCTCCAGCAGGACGTTGGCCGGCTTCAGGTCACGGTGGATCACGCCGCGACTATGTGCGTAACCCACCGCCGCGCAGACCTCACCCATCAGCAGCGCCGCCGTCTCCGGCGCCAAACGGCCGTCCGGCGCGTCGGCGAGCGCCTCCTCCAGATCGTAAGGATCATCCCCCGCGCCGCACACGAAGTCCATCACCAGATAGTGGAAGCCGTCCGTCACGTCGGCGTGCGTCACATGCACGATCCCCGGATGACGCAACTGCGCCATCACCCGCGCCTCGTTGTGGAACCGCTCGATGAAGCCCGCGCTCTTCACGCGTTCCGAGGGCAGAACTTACAGCGCGCGCCGCGTCCGCAGGATGCCGTGCTCGACAAGGTACACCTCGCCCATCCCGCCCGCGCCCAAAGGCTTCACGATCCGGTACTGCCCCAGCGACTGCCCGGCATCCAAAGCGAATACGTGCCGTCCCGTGCCATCCGGCCCGGCTTGCGTCGCGTCCTCATTAATCGTCTGCTGCTTCTCACTCATCGTTCACCTGTATTTCACACAAATCCCATCACTTCCGCACTCACGCACTCTTGCCCTTTAGAACTTCCCCCATCCCTCTCCCGTTCTGACTCCTTACTTCTGTCTTCTGACTCCTTCTCCAAAAGCCCTCAGCGCGACAAAACGAGACGGAACCCGCCGTAGTCATCGCGGCCCGATCCGCCGACGTAGATGCGACACGCGCAACGCAGGGCGTCGGGATCGTCGTCGCTCCACGACGCGCCGCGCCACGCCCCAAACGACGAACCGGACGCGTCCGACGCGCAGCCCTCCCACACGTTGCCGCCCATGCCGTAAAGCCCCCAGTCGTTCTTGCCGCTCTTCTCCACCGGGCACGCCACCGCATACCCGTCCGTGTAGCCGTCGATCTTGCCTGATATCGGGCTCGCGCTGTCCGAATAGTTCCCGTACTTGGGCGGCATCGCGTCGCCCCACGGGTACTTCCTCCCGTCGCCGCATTGGGCCGCCGCCCGCCACTCCGCCTCCGACGGCACCCGGTACCACATCCCGCCCAGTTGCGCCTGGTCACGCTCGGTAAGCCACGCCGCATACGCCGCCGCGTCGTCGAAGTTCACCAGCACCACGGGCTGGCGTTCGCCGTTCAGGCTCTGCCCTTGGTATTCCTTGCTGTCGTGGCCGGGCTCCTCCTTCCGGTACTCGCCGTTCGTGACCTCGTACTTGCCCACCCAGATCTTCA
>CAZXVN010000110.1:0-10210 GCA_964643945.1 uncultured Lentisphaeraceae bacterium
CCGCCGTTGTCGCTGGTGAGGATGACGAGGGTGCTGTCGCGCAGCTTAAGCTCGTCGAGCGTGCGCAGGACCTCGCCGACCATCCAGTCCAACTCCTGAATATAGTCGCCGTAGCGCCCGCATTCGCTGCTGCCCTTGAACCGCGCCCCGGGCGTGAACGGATGGTGAATGTGCGGCGTGGCGAAATAGAGGAAGAACGGCTTGTCCGTTTGTTTCCGCATCCACGCAATGGCCTTCTCTGTCAGGGCGGCGCCGAGTTCCTCATCCTTATACAGAGCATGCGCGGCCTTGCCGCCGGAAAGGCCACCTGTGGATTTGGCTGGAAAAGGCTGCGTCGGCTCGACGCCGCCATAAACGATCGGGTCCTTGAGGTCGAGGCCGACCACGCGGTGGTCCTCCACCCACACATGGGGTGGAGAGCTGCTCACGACAGGAATGCCGTAGAAGTGATCAAAGCCCAACTCCAACGGCCCAGGTTTGAGGTCGGCATTCCAGTCGGGTGCCGCGGTGCCGAAGCCCAGGTGCCACTTGCCGAAACAGGCCGTGGTATAACCCCGGCGCTTGAGCAGGCTGGCCATCGTCGTCTTCGCGGGATCAATGAGCAGCGGCGATTTGAACGGTGCCGGCCCCCAGATGTTTTTGCGGAACGCGTACTCGCCGGTGAGCAGCGCGTAGCGCGACGGGGTACAAACCGCAGAGGCCGAGTGCGCGTCGGTGAAACGCCGCCCCTCGCCCGCGAGCCGGTCGATGTTCGGCGTCTTGACGCGGGTCGCGCCGTAGCAGCCTATGTCGCCGTAGCCGAGATCGTCGGCCAAGATGAGAACAATGTTTGTCTTGGCGGCAGACAGCGCGGCCTGCGCAGACAGCAGCACGGCGGCGAGGGCGACGATCATGTGCGGACTTTTTATTCCGGCTTGCACTTTAGGGACTCCGTTCATTTCTTGGTAGTCGTGTAGAACAGCGCTTTGTGCGCAGCGGCATAGGTCCGCATCCGGCTTGCCACGTCAGGATGTTTCTCAAGAACATGGGTCGTCTCGCACGGGTTGTTGTCCATGTCGAATAACGACAGTCCGACACTTTTATTGGCGTAAATGCCCTATTTCCCGCCTTTCCCTGCGGCCGCCGCTTCAGACAAGGCCGGCGGGTCCTGGAGCCAGCCGAGCGACGCGAGGAACTTGTCCGTTTCGATCAGGGTGAGCGTGAAGTGCGGCTCACGGTTGAAGAAGCCGTGGCCCGCGTCCGGATAGACGTGGGCGTCGCAGCGGGCGCCCGCCTTCTGCATGCCGGCCCCGAACTCCCGCAGCACGCTCACCGGAATGAGCGCGTCATGATCGCCGAGGAAAACGACGGTGGGCGGCGCCGCCGTGGTGATGTTGTGGGCGGGAGAGAACTCCTGATAGCGCTGGCCGACCCGCTCGTGGCCCCACTGGCCGGGGCCGTTGTTGAAAACGGGATTGAAGAGCACCAGCGCGTCCGGCCTGCAGGAGACCGACAGGTCATCGCCCGGGTCATCCGACCCGGCGACCAGGCCCGTGAACGCCGCCAGATGGCCGCCCGCAGAACCGCCCGCCGCAGCGATGCGGCGGGGATCGACGCCGAGTTCCGCCGCATGCGAGCGCACGTAGCGCAGGGCCGATTTCGCATCGGCGCAGCAGATGACCGGCGGGCCTTTGTCGCCCTTCGGGATGGTGCGATACTCCACGCGGATGCCGACCATGCCGCGCGTGGCGAGGTACTCGCTCTGCTTGAGGAACTGCGTCGGCGTGCCCGCCACCCAGCCGCCGCCAAAAAAGAAAACGATGGCCGGGCGCTTATCCGCTGCCTTCCACGCGGGAGGTTTCTCGATAAACAGCTTCAGTTCTCGCGCGGCGGCCTTCTTGTAAACCACTGTCTCCTGCCCCTGCGCGAGCGCGAGAGACGTGAAGACCAGGCCGGCGATCATGACAGCAATTCTCAACATGGCAGGGAAACGCCTTACGGCGTCACTACAACCGAGAGAAATCCTGAGGCACCCCGTTCGTAGTGTGCCCGTGAGGGCATTCTGGCAACGCTGCTTTGCCATATTGAGATTTGCTGCGATCATGAGGGACGTGTTGTTTTTCATGGTGCTTTTCTTCTCAGCGGTCTTTTGGCGTTCATTATTTCTCGGTGGCACTTTCGCGAGGTTTTAGCAACGTCAGGGTGACGAGGCGCACGTCGCAGACCTGTTTCCCGGCGACCTGTACGGCACGCAGGGTCAGCGGGCCGCAGCCCTTTTCCAAATGCAGCACGCCGAGCTTCAGCGCGCGGAACTCCTTCATGTACGACTCGCCTTGGCGCGGGACGCGGTCCTGCTTGTCGAGGAGCGGCGGGTCCCAGGCGGGGGCGACCTTCCCCTGCAGGCGGCTGCCGCTGAAGCCGAGCTCGACGGTCGAGCCGGCATCCGACGCCGGGCAGGTATAGTAAATCTCCGCCGCGTAGTCGCCGCCGGTCTGGACGGCGATGTCCCACGTCATCGCGTCGTCGGGCGACGTCCAGTTCACGAAGTACGAGCAGTTCGGCGCGCCGGCGCTGCGTTTGACACCGCCATGGGGCACGCCGTCGCGCGCCGGCAGCGGCGTCATCGGGAACTGTGCGTAGCCGACCGGGAACGGACGGTGGTCACCCTTCGCGGCCGGCAGAACCGCCTGGCGCCACGCGGCGACCGCCTGCGTCAGCTTGGCGGCGACGTCCGGCTTTTTCGTGGCGACATCGGCGGCTTGGCCGGGGTCGGCGCTCATGTCGAACAGCGCGCCGAGATGGTCGAGGCGATACTGCTGGGTGCGGACGCTGGCCTTGCCGTCCAGATACGTGAAAATCATCCGGTCGGGCCAGTCGCGCGCGGTGCCGAGCAGCAGCGGCGAGAGGTCTTTGCCGTCGAGCGGCAGGATGCTGACGAGCGGGATGCCCGCCAGGCCGGCCAGCGTCGGCAACAGGTCGATCGCGCCGGCGATCTCGCGGACCGTCCTGCCGGCGTCGAGTTTGCCGGGCCAGCGGATGTAGAAGGGGACGTGCACGCCGCCTTCGTCCGTAGAGCCTTTGCGTCCTTTCATGCCGCCGTTCCAGCGCCAGCTGTTGGGGCCGTTGTCGGAGAAATAGATCACGATGGTGTTGTCCGCAAGTTTCAGCTCGTCGAGCTTGCGCAGCACGCGTCCGACGTTCCAGTCGATGTTCTCGCACATCGCCAGCACGCAGCGCGTGACCGGCAGGTCTTCCTTGTCGCCGTCTTTGCCGCGCAGGGCCACCGGCTTGTCCTTGAACCGGTCCCAATACTCGTCGGGCACGCAGAACGGCGAGTGCGGCGTATTGAACGGCAGGTAGCAGAAAAACGGACGCCCCTTGTGCTGCTCCACGAACGCCAGCGCGTGGTCGGTCAGGTCATCGGCGATGAAGCCTTTGCCGCAGACGAACGAGCCGTTGTGTTCCAGCGGCGGATCGAAATACTCGCCCCCCTGGTCGTCGGCGAGGATGACGACGACGTTGGGCCTGGCCGGCTCCTTCCCGGCGGCGTGCAGCGCCGCCTGCGGTGCCAGCAGCAGGGTGGCGAGAACGGAAAGGGTGTGTTTCACGCTTACGGCCCTCGGGTTATTCGGGTTCGAATCCTGCGCGCACCGTGCCGTCCGGGCGGATGAGGGGCTGGGCGTTCTGCACCTTGCCCAGCTCGCGTGAGCCGGGCGCGGGCCCGTCGAGGCTCAGGTCGCCTTTCATCGCCGCGACCAGCGCCTGAAGCTGCCCGACGATGGCCGGGTTGGCTGCGGCGACATCGCTTGCCTCACCGATGTCGGTTCTGAGATTATAAAGTTTCGCCTTGGCGTCAGCGGTCTTAGCCGGAGGAAGCTGAAGCTTCCAGTCGCCGTGGCGGACGGCTTCGAGCAGGAGGCCGCGGTAGTAGTAGAACGTGTCGTGGGCGGGCCTCGCGTCCGCGGCGCCGGCGAGCTGCGGCCAGATGTCGGCGCCGTCGATCTTGCGGTCGGCGGGCACTGTGCCGCCGGCCAGCGCGGCGAACGTGGGCAGGATGTCGAACATGCCGGTGATGGCGTCGCACGCGGTGCCGGCGGGGATTTTTCCCGGCCACCAGGCGATGGCGGGAACGCGGACGCCGCCCTCCCATGTGCTCGCCTTGAAGCCGCGCAGCGGCGCGTTGACGGCGCGCGGCGTGCCGCCGTTGTCGCTGGTGAAAAAGATCAGGGTGCGCTCGGCCAGCCCCTGTTCGCGGACGGCGTCGAGGACGCGCCCGACGCTCCAGTCAACCTCCTCGACCCAGTCGGAGTAGATGCCGTGCGGCGATTTTCCCGCCCACTGCTTTCCGGGGTAAACGGGAAAATGAACGGCGTTGTGAGCCAGATACAGAAAAAAGGGCGCTTCTTTGTGACCGGCGATGAAGCCGACGGCCTCGGTGGTGTACATCTCGACGAGCGACTGCTGGTCGTCAGGGAGGACGCGCTTGAGGACGGTGCCGTTGCGCAGCAGCGGGAGGGGCGGCTGCCCCTTCTTCTCCTTGGGCAGCGGTTTGCCGAGATCGCTTTTTACGCCATCCTCGGCCGGGCCCATGTCGTTCGAGTAAGGCAGGCCGAAATAATAATCGAAGCCCTGTTTTAGGGGAAGAAACTCGGGCTGATCGCCGAGGTGCCACTTGCCGATAATGCCGGTCGCGTAGCCCGCGGCCTTGAGGACCTCGGCGACGGTGACCTCCTTGGGCGAGAGTCCGACGTCATTGCCCGGGAAGAGCACGTGCGGGATCGGCAGCGCGCGCTTCGGGTAACAGCCGGTCATCAGCGCCGCGCGCGACGGCGAACAGACGGGCGCGGCGTAAAAGGAGGTGAGCTTGCGGCCCTCTTTCGCCAGGCGGTCGAGGTTCGGCGTGCGGTTGATCTTCGAGCCGAACGGCCCCACGTCCGCGTAGCCGAGATCGTCGACGTTGATGACGATGAAATTCGGTTTGGGCGGCGTCGCCGTGTCCGCGGCGCAGCGTGCGGTCAGCGGCGCCAACACAGCGGCGCCCGCAAGGATGGTGGCACACAGGTTGTTCATTTTGTTTTTCCTCGTTTATCGGCGGGGCCTTTGGCCGCCGCCAGCGGCGGCAGATGTTTCGACAGCGCCTCGATGACTGCCTTGTGCTCCGGCTTGCCTGCGAGGCTGACCGATTCGGCGGGATCGTTCTGCTCGTCGTAAAGTTCGGTCGCGGCCACGCTGCCGTCGCGCCGGTCGCGCCAGACCGTCAGCCGCCAGCGCGCGTCGCGGATGCTGTAGCCCATCAGCGGCCGGTTGCCGGTCTGCACGCCGCCGCGCGTGTACTGGCTGATCGCCACCTTGACAGCCGGAGAGGCGGGATTCTCGATCCACGGCTTGAGGCTCACTCCGTCGAGGCCTGACGGGACGGAGAGGCCGCACACGTCGGCGAGCGTCGGATAGATGTCCACAAACTCGACGGGTGCGGCACAGGTCTGGCCGGCGGTCTTCTGTCCCGGCAGGCTGATGAGCAGCGGCGTGCGGGCGGCGAGTTCGAAGTTGGTCTGCTTATGCCAAAGCCCGTGGTCGCCGAGCTGCCAGCCGTGGTCGCCCCAGAGCACGATGACCGTGTTGTCGGCGAGCCCCTCCTTGTCGAGCGCGTCCAGCAGCCGGCCGACCTGCGCGTCGGTGAAGCTGACGCAGGCGTAATAGCCGTGGCGCAGTTGCTTCGCGAGGCCGGCGGGAATCGGATTGCCCTTTGGGATGTTGGCATAGCTGTGCAGCTCGCCGTTTTCATGCCCGGCAAACGCGGGCGCGCCGTCGGGCAGATGGTCGATGGCCGGCGCCGGGATTTTGTCGGGGTCGTAAAGATCCCAGTATTTCTTAGGCGCGATAAAAGGCAGGTGCGGCTTGAGGAAGCCTACCGCGAGGAAGAACGGCTGGCCTTTCTCCTTCAGCGTATGCAGCCGTCTCACCGCCTCTGCCGCGGTGAAGCCGTCGGGCAATTCGTCATCGCTCTTGGGGCTGGCCTCGAACGCCGTGCTTCGGGGATTCTTGTTCTGCTTGCCTGCATCCGGCTTGTCATTGTCCGCCGGCTGCGGGGTCTTGGCGTATTCCCGCACGCCGTCCCCGGTTCTCTTCACAATGCGCTTGGCCCAGTCACCCGGATCGGTGTCCACCGTCTGGCCGTCCGGGTACCAGTGCGGCTCGCTCCACGACCGGCCGTCCTCGAAGCCGTGATGGTAGATTTTGCTGAGCGCGGCGCAGTGGTAACCGTTGGCTTTGAAATGCTGCGGCAGCGTGACCGCGTCCGGCAAGGCGGCGCGGAAATGCGTCTCCAGATCCCACACGCGCGTGGCGTCGGGGCGGCGTCCGGTCATGAGCGAGCTGCGCGTGGGGCTGCACAGCGCCTGCTGGCAGTAGGCGCGGCTGAAGACCATGCCGCGCGCCGCCAGCCGGTCGAGGTTGGGCGTCTTGACGACCTTGTTGCCGTAGCAGCCCAGCTCCGGCCGCAGGTCATCCACGGCGATAAACAGGACGTTGGGCTTGACGGGTGCGGCGGCGGCAGGAAGAGCCGCCAGAAGCGCCAGCAGCAGGGCGGTTAGAAAGGCGAACGGAATCCTCATGTGTATACCTCGCACTTCCGGTCATCTGCGCTTATCGGACAGCCTCAGCCACGCGGCAGGAGTCATCACGCGAACGGTCTTGGCCGCGCGCTCGATGACTTCGGCGTCGCAGGTCAACAGAACCGCCTCCGACTGGTGCGCCACCGCCACATACACGGCATCCGCGCCGCACAGATAAAGGGATGCCGCAAGACGTTCCGCTTCCTCGGCACACTCCTCTGACAGCGGCTGCCAGAGGTGGCCGACAAAACCGCGAACCCACCGCACGGCGAGAAGACCCTGCCGCGCGTCTCGCGTTTTGCGGCTGACGGTGGCGGACACTTCGACCGGAAGCAGCAACGGCGAATAGAGCACGGCCGAGTGTTCAGCCGCCTTCAGGAGGCACGCACGGCACGCCGCGCAGGCCGGATCCCGGATGTCCAGCGCACCGATCCAGACATTCGCATCGACGGTCAGTCTCATCGGCGGTCATCCTTCAAAATGTCACGCCCCAGACGCTTGTCAGCGGCTTTCTCGCCGATCTGGTTCGACAGCTCCTCGGTCTCGCGCACCCACTTCTCCGCCCAAGCGCTTTTTCCATCAGGTTCTGTCGCAGCGCCGTCATCGAGCGAGACCGCTCCGGCCAGCCACAGCTCATACAGGCGCTGCGTGACGGCCCTGACGGATTTACCGTCGATCGAACTTTTCGACTTCACCCGCCGGTAAAGCGTATCTTGCAGTTCAATGGTTGTCTTCATAACGTCAACAGTTTCCCATATTCCCATATTCCCGTCAATCTGTAAAAGGCTGCGTCACTGCCCGCCGCCCATTTGTTCCTTGTACAGTTGTTTGAACGGGTTGACCGCCGGGCCGGTCACGTTTTCGTTTTCCAGGCAGGGCAGGATCGCGTTCCACCACTGGTCATAGGCGGCTTCGAGCCGCGCCACGACCGCGGGGTTTTCGGCGGCAACGTTTGTTTTTTCGCCCGGATCGGCATCCAGGTCGAAGAGCTGCCACTTCTTTGACCCGTCGTTCGCATCGCAGACCAGGCTGTAGCGGCTGTCGCGCACGCGGCAGTGGAGGTACTTCGAGTCGGCGGCCTTGCCCTTGCCCCAGCGCCCGACATGGGTGAACAGGCAGCGGTTGTCCCACGGGGCGGCGGGGTTTTTAAGGAGCGGCACGAGGCTGCGGCCGCCGAGCTTCGCGGCGGCCTCGGCGGGGATCTTCGCCGAGGCGAGCTCGGCCAGCGTGGGGAAGATGTCGATGTTGGCGGCCAGGCCTTTCACCTCGGAGGGCTTGAGCGTGCCCGGCCAGCGCCAGAACGAGGCCGCCCGGGTGCCGCCCTGCCAGGGCGTGCACTTCTGCCCGCGCATCCCGGCGTTGAACACGCCCACGCCGGCGGTTCCGCCGTTGTCGTTCATGAAGATCACCAGCGTGTCGCGGTCGATCTTCCACTCCTCGAGCTTCGCGAGCAGGCGGCCCACGTTGTCGTCGATGTTGGCGATCATTCCGAAGAACTTGGCCGTGCTGCCGTTCACCTTGCCGGCGTAGCGAGCCTCGTCCTCGGGGCGCACCTGCAGGGGCCCGTGGGGGGCGTTGGGGGTGATGGTGCAGAAGAACGGCTTCGTTTCTTTGACGCCGCCGATCCACTGGAGCGCCTGGCGGAAGAAGACGTCGGTGCAATAGCCGTCGGTCTTCTCAAATTTACCGTTGTGCAAAATGGCCGGGCTGAAATAGGTGTTGCCCGGCGCGTCGCCGCAGCTTCCGGGATAGGTCTGCCCGATGCCGCCCGCGCCGTGGATGAAGGTCTCGTCGAAGCCCCGCTTGCCGGGTTGATAGGCCGGCTCATCGCCGAGGTGCCACTTGCCGAAGACGCCGGTCGTGTAGCCCGACGCGCGGAGCACCTCGGCGATGGTTGTCGATTTGAGGCTCATCCGCTCGCGCTCGAGGATCGTGTGGGTCACGCCCGAGAAGAACTCGTGACGGCCGGTCATCAGGCCGGTCCGCGTGGGCGCGCAGGTCGGCGCGACATGGAAGTTCTGGAACCGCACGCCTTCGCGGGCGAGGCGGTCGCAGTTGGGCGTCTTGAGAATCGGGTTGCCGTTGCAGGAGAAATCGCCGTAGCCCTGGTCGTCCGTGAGGATCAGGATGATGTTCGGCCGCTTTGCCGGCACGGGCTCCGCCCGTCCGGCCAACGGCAGCACGGCCAGCAGGGCGACAAGACATACAAGGTGTTTCATTGTTTGCCTTTTACTTTGGTAGATGCGCCCGCCGGACGGTCTTTTTTCCAGAGGTTGACGGGCACGTCATTCGCCTGCGGCTGCCCGGGCGTGCTGCGGCCGTCGGCGATGATCTTTTGCATCAGCGCGGTGAGACGTGCGACGTCGTTGCTGCCGGTCCCCTGCCGGTTCTGGCGCTCGCCCGCGTCTTGGGCCATATCATACAGTTGCACCGGGGCGCTGTCGTCGCTGCCCTTGCTCCAGCCGCCGGAGCCTGAGCCGAAGATGATTTTGCCGGTGCTCTGTCGCAGCGCGAACATGCCATTGATCGAATGGTGCACGGCCTCTGCGCGCACGGGCCGGTCTTGTCCCTTCAGGAGCGGCAGGATGCTGAAGCTGTCCTCGCCGGCGTTGTCCGGCAGCTTCACGCCGAGGATCTCGGCGCAGGTCGCCATCAGGTCCACGAGGCACGTGAGCTGGCCGCACGCGCTGCCGGGCTTGGTGACGCCGGGCCAGCGGGCGATGAAAGGAATGCGGTGGCCACCGTCCCAGATATCGCTTTTGTAGCCGCGCAAACCGGCGCTGGGGAAGTGCCCCTGCCTCTCGAGATTCTTCACATCGGCCGCCGGCGAGCAGCCGTTATCGCTGGTGAAAATCAGCAGTGTGTTGTCGGCGATGCCGGCCTTGTCAAGCGCATCCATCACCTGCCCGAGCGCCCAGTCGGTCGCCATGACGAAATCGCCGTACGCGCCAAGGCCGGACTTGCCCTGCCACTCCTTCGTCGGGACGATGGGCGTGTGCGGCGAGGCCAGCGGCAAATAGAGGAAAAACGGCTTCTTGTCCGCCGCACGCCGGCCGATGGTCTCGACCGCTTTGCGGGTCAGGATCGGCAGCACGTCAACCGCTTCAAAGCTTGGCGCGGCGGGGCCTTTGCGTCCCCACTGCTTAATGGCGGTGGGCGCCTCGGTGTAGCGGTCGTTCTCGATGAACGCGAAGGGAGCCATGTCGAGCGAGGCGCTGATGCCGAAGTAGGTGTCGAAGCCGCGCGTGACCGGGCCGTCCTTGATGGCGGCGGCGAGATCGTTGGCGCCGGGCAAAATCATGCCGAGGTGCCATTTGCCGATGCAGGCGGTGGCGTAGCCGTGCGCGTTCAGCAGCTTCGGGACGGTGAGCCGGTCCGGTGCGATCAGCGGCGGGCTGTCGCCGCCGAGCACGCCGGACTGCAACTTCGTGCGCCAGGCGTAGCGGCCGGTGATAATGCCGTAGCGCGTGGGCGTGCAGACGGACGAGCCGCTGTGCGCGTCGGTGAAGACCATGCCCTGCGCCGCGAGCCGGTCAGCGTTGGGCGTGGCGATCTTGCCGCGCTGCGGGTTGAGGCCGTGGACGTCGCCGAAACCGAGGTCGTCGCACAGGATGTAC
>CAZXVN010000111.1:0-8474 GCA_964643945.1 uncultured Lentisphaeraceae bacterium
CCGTAAGGCAGCCCCACGAGCCAGAAGCCGAGGCCGAACAGCAGGCCCTGGATGAAGGCTATGATCACCTGGCCGCGGAAGAAAGCCACGATGATCGCGAAGAACTCGTCGATCAGATAGGAAACGTCTTGGCGCGTGTCAGGCTTGAGGAAAGGCAGGAAGTTCTCGGCGTTCTTGCCGGAGAACGGCTTCGCGGTAAGGAAGTAGATCAGGTAGACGGGCACCACCAGCCAGCCGATCAGCGAGACGAGGTACAGGATCGCGTCCATGCCGTAGGAGAGCGCCTTGCCACCCATGTCGCCGAACGAGATCTTGTCGATGACCGAGGCGATGAAGGCGTCGGGGTCGGTGAGCAGCGGCAGCTTTTCTTCGAGGCCGAACTTGGTGAGGAACGCTTGCAGGTTGGGGTTGGAGGCGGTCAGAAGGGCGGAGATTTCTTCAAAGAGAGCGGGCAGATAATCGAAGAGCGCGACGAGCTGGCTGACGAAGAGCGAGCCGAAGAAAAAGAGCAGCACGCCGACGGGGAGGATGACCGAGAGGAAGAGCGCCGGGATCGCCAGCAGGTTCGAGCGCCGCAGGTGCGCGTGGAGCCACAGGTAGTAGGGCTTGAAGATCAGCGTGAGGATCAGCGCCACGAGAAGCGGCGTGATCACCACGGAGACGGCGGAGAGCAGCGCGTAGACACACCAGAGCAGCAGGACCACGAAGGCGGCCACGAGCGTGGCGCAGAGCACCGTGATGCCCGAGGCGACAATGCCGTTCTGGCGGTCTGTGAACGAGATGGAAGGCTTCGGGTCAGACGTGTTGCGGATGATGGCCATAGGTGGTCTCCGGCTGCATTACCGCTTCGGCAGGTGGATGCACGTCTTGTGGAACGCGTGCGCCGCCTCCATCCAGGCCTCCGAAAGGGTCGGGTGGCAGTGGATGGTGTTGCCCACCTCGTCGATCGTCAGCTCGTTACGGATCGCAAGGGCAGCCTCGGAGATCAGCTCCGTGGCATGGCAGCCGACCGCTTGTGCGCCGAGCACCTGGCCGGTGACCGGATCGGCGACCCACTTCACGAAACCGTCGGTCTCGCCTGCGGCCATGGCCTTGCCCAGCACGGCGAAGGGGAAGACCGCGGTCTTGACGGCGATGCCGAGCTGCTGGGCCTTGGTCTCGGTGAGTCCGACCAGTCCGATCTCGGGCGAGGTGAAGATACAGGAAGGGCAGTTTTTCTCGACTTTCGAGGGGTGTCCGGCGGCGGCCTCGGCCGCGGCGACGCCCTGCTGGGTGGCCGCGTGGGCGAGCTGGATCGAGCCGGTCACGAGGTCGCCCACCGCGAAGACCGAGGCGACGTTGGTGCGGCCCTGCTCATCCACAGGAATGGTGCCGCGCTCATCGCTCTTGACGCCGGCGCGGGCCAGGTCCAGGGCGGCGGTGTTGGGTGTGCGGCCGACGGCCACGAGCAGGAGGTCGCCCTCGACGGTCTGGTCTTTGTAGGTGCCGGCGACCTTGTCTTTCTTGACCGCGATATTCGTCAGCGGCGCGCCGGTGAGGATCGTGATGCCGAGCGACTCCATGCGTTTGCGCAGCACGCGGCGCACGTCGCGGTCGAGTACGACCACGATATCTTCGAGCATTTCCACGACAGTGACTTTGACGCCGAGCGCGGCAGCCATGCAGGCAAATTCGCAGCCGATGACGCCGCCGCCGAGGATCAGCAGGGTCTTCGGCAGTTCGGCGAGGTCGAGGAAGGCGCGGCTGTCCATGACGCGCTTGTCTTTGGGCAGGAACCCCGGCATGGCCGAGTCGCTGCCTGACGCGATGATGATCGAGGCGGCGCTGAGCCAGCGCGTGGTGCCGTCCGGCTGGATGACCGAGAGGCGGTTGGAACTTTCGAAGCGGGCCGCGCCTTTGACCAACTCGACGCCGTTCGACGTGAGCAGCATCTGCACGCCGCCGCTGAGTTTTGCGACGATCTCGGCTTTGCGGGCGACCATCTTGGCATAGTCGAAAGTGGCGCCTTTAACGGTGACGCCGAAGGCGTCGGAGTGGGCGGCGTGGTGGTAACGCTCCGCCGCGGCGATGAGGGTTTTGGTAGGGATGCAGCCCCAGTTGAGGCAGGTGCCGCCGAAGGCTTCCTTCTCGATGATGGCGGTTTTTTTGCCGAGCTGCGCGGCGCGGATGGCGGCAGGATAGCCTCCCGGGCCGGCACCGATGACGATCACGTCAAAGTCGTACATGGTATAAATCCGGTTAAAAGGTTGAAGAGGTTCACGGTTCAACGGTTGGCTCTAGGGGCGAGCGATCGCTCGCCCTCACTTACACCAGCGATTTCCAGAGTTCGATGTTTTCGAGTTTGGACTTGATGGCGTTGATGAACAACGCGCCGGCCGAACCGTTTACGATGCGGTGGTCGGCCGAGAGAGTCATGGCCATGACCGTGCGGATCTTGATCTCGCCGTTGACCACGGCGGGCACTTGACGACCGCTGGAGACGGCGAGGATGCCCGCTTCGCCGGGATTGATGATGGCGGTAAACTGGTCCACGTTCAGCATGCCCATGTTCGAGACGGTAAAAGAACTGCCGGCCATCTCGTCCGGCGTGAGTTTGCCGGTGCGGGCCTTCTCGGCCAGCGCCTTGGCTTGCGCGTTCAGCTCTTTGAAAGTGAGGGACTGCGCGGCGCGGATGACCGGCACCACGAGACCGTTCTCGACGCTGACCGCCATGCCGAGGTCCACATCGCCGCGCCACGCGCTCGTCAGGCCGTCGGTGACGGAGTTGACGGCCGGGAACTCTTCCAGCGAAAGGATGACGGCTTCGAGTACGAAGTCGGTGACGCTGTAGGCGAGACCCTTGGCTTTGAGATCCGTGCGGTAGGTCATGAGGTCGGTGATGTCCACCTTGACCGTGACGTAGAAGTGCGGGATGGTCTGCTTGCTCTCCACGAGGCGGCGGGCGATGGTCTGACGCATGCGGGATAAAGCGACGGGGCGGCGCTTGACGGCGCGTTCGATGTCCTCGACCATGATGCGTCCGGCGTCGCCGGAGCCGCGCACGGTGAGGATGTCGACCTCCTTTGCAGCGGCCAGCCGTTTGGCGGCAGGCGAGATGTGCAGCGTCTCGTAGCCAGAAGCGGTGAGGTAGGCTTGCACGTCCTTCTCGACGATACGGCCGTTCGCGCCGGTGCCGGTGATGTGTGCGGGGTTAATGCAGGCATCCTTGGCGAGGGCTTTGGCGCGGGGAGAGATCACCAGCCGGGCTGCCGCGACCGGGGCGACTACAGGTTGGGGCGCGGGACGGGGTGCGGGAGTCGCGGCCAGTGATGCGGTTGGCACAGAGGCCTTCCCGCCAGAAACGGGGGTGGGCACGGACGGGGCGTTGGGCTGGAGCTCAGCGCCCCTGGCGGGGGCGGCCGTCTTCGGGGCCTGGGCAGGCACTTTTTCGCCTGCGGCACCCACGTAGCCGACGACGGTGTTCACTGGAACGGTGATGCCTTCACGGACGTAAATCTTGAGGAGGACACCTTCAAAAAAGCTTTCGACCTCTAGATTGGCCTTGTCCGTCTCGATTTCGAACAAAATGTCGCCTTTTTTGACCGGATCGCCCTCTTTTTTGAGCCATTTGACGATGGCCCCCTCTTCCATGGTTTGTCCGAGCTTCGGAAAAATGACTGTCTGAGCCATAGTGTCTCCCAAACGGTTTAAAACGGTTTAAGCCCCGATTTACCAGAGAACCGGGCACAAAAAAACGTCGGCCAACAGTTTACCGAAACTGAGGCGTGCTGTCATTGTGAAAAGGAAGCGCCCCGCCTATTTTCCGCTTTGCGGGGAGGGCCCATGTGAGTATTCTATTATGCCATAACCAATAGGCTTCACGCTGAGACTGAAAACAATGAACGATCTTGAACAAAACAAGCCGTCTGCGTTTGTATATGGGGGACGCACCATCGGGTATGTGATCAGACCTGGGCGTTGCCGGTTTGTCAAAATTATAGTCAACAGTCCAGAAGAGGTAGAGGTCCGGGTGCCGCCGCGCATATCATCCAAGACCGTGCACGCCTTTGTGGTGCAGCATGCGGAGTGGATCGTGCGGGAGATGGCTAAGCAGGCGAAGAAGCCGCGACTTGCGCCGCTCAAGTATGCGACAGGCGAGACCCTCTTCTATCTGGGCAAGCCTTACCGGCTGGAGGTGTCGCAGTCGGTTTGGAAGACCGTCACACGTGAGGAAGGCGTCTTGCGCGTGACGTTGTACAACAAGGCGAACCACGCCCGCGTGAAAGAGCTGGTGGACGAGTGGTTCTGCAAGCAGGCCCAGACGTTGCACGCCAAATATCTGACGGAGACGTTGGAAAGGTTCGGGAGTCGTATCCGGCATACTCATTGTCCGTTGGTGATGCAGTCTGACGCGCAGTCGGAGGGATTGCGATTAACAGTGCGGGCGATGAAGACACGCTGGGGGAGCTGTTCGAAAGACGGGCATATCACGTTGAGCACGGAATTGATTCACGCGCCGCGCCGTCTGATCGAATACGTGATTGTTCACGAGCTGTGCCATCTGGAGCATCTCGATCATTCGCCCGCCTTTTATTTTCAGCTCGCGCGGTGTATGCCTGACTGGGAGGAGCGGCGCCATGAACTGGATGCGCGGTCGTGGCGGCAGGCGCAGATGCCTGGGTAGTCGGAAGTCGGAAGGAGGACTGGTCTATCCGCACGCCGAAAGCGGACTTCCGGATCCGGGCGACCGGCGAGCGGGTAACAAAAAAACGCGCCAGCCGTGTGAACGGGGCGCGTTTTTTTGCTGAACCGCAGGCGGGGTTATTCCGCTGGAGGGGCTGCCTTTTTGGCCGGCTTGACGGCTTTGACCGCCTTGACACCTCCGGCGGTCTTGGCAGCCACAAGCTTTTTGACCTTGACGGGGTGTTGTACGAGCTTGCGGACATCGACTGGCTGCATCTTCTTGACAGCCGCTTCATCCATGCCGAGCTTCACGAGACGGGCACGCTGCGCTTGAGAGCGGCGGCGCTTCTCGCTTTGGCTCTTGATGGGGCGCGTGCGGGGATGCTTATTTAATGTACGACCTGAGCCCATGAAAAATCCTCCGAGTCTTTCTTTTGTGACAAAAAGTGTGCATTAGCATGGCGGATTCATGGGCAAGATGCAAGCACTCGTTTTTGTGAATCGCATTTCTCGATTAATATTCGCGCTGGGTTATGTCTTGGACCTCGTTGGTGAAGAGGTTGATGCGGATGTAGCGGGTGACCCGATCCTTCATCGCGCGGGCGTAAATGAATTTCTGGCCCTCCTTGATGGGGGTGGGGAAGCTGACCTTCCCGGTCTTGCCGACTTTGGCGGTAATGTCGGTCTCCACGCCGCCGGGGTGTTTATAATAGAGGCGCGAGCCAGGTTTGATGTTGAAGGTGATGGTTGCGGTCATGGAGCCTGACACATCGGTGGAGTCGAACGTCATGTCCACTCCGGCGCTCTGGACGTTCAACGTCTGCTTCAGGTTGGAAGCGAGCGGTGTGGCGGGGTTGCTGTAGATCAGCTTGGGGTGGAGCGTGTCGAGATCAGCCATGCGGGCCACGCGGAAGCGGTATTCAGGATAGGCAATGGTGCCGGCTTTGACCACCGGGCTTACGGCAACGGAGTGGATGGCGGCTTCGACGCGGGCCTGGTCCTCCGGACGCGAGAGCGATTTGAAACGGTAGGTGCACGGGATCGAGGTGACACTGGTGCGGCGGCTGAAGGTGGTGCAGCCGGACAGGGCAAGGGTTGTGGCGCAAAGGGTCAAGGCACAGAGGTTTCTCATGAGGATTCCTTGGTGTTTTGTCAGGGTGTTATGAAAACAGGTGTTGGCCGCCATCCACGTACAGGATCTGCCCGCTGACGGCATCGGCCTCGAGAAGATAACGTACGGCGTCGGCGACCTGTCCGGCGGTCGGGCGCGTGTTCAGAGGAAAAAGGCCTGCAGGCTCTTTGGCCTCCGATGCTGAGGGTAAAAGCACGGCGCCGGGCGCGACGGCGTTGACGCGCAAGGCAGGCGCGAGTTCCAACGCGGCCGAGAGGGTGAAGGCTTCGAGCGCTTTTTTCGAGAGCAGATAAGGAAGGGTGCCGGCGTGCGGCTGGGCGATGCGCTGGTCGAGCAGGTTAATTGCGCACCCGGTCGCGTGGCGGCCGACGAGGTGCGCGGCAAGAAGCTGCGTGAGACGGACCGGCGCGAGCGTGTTGATTCGCCAGAGACGTTCAAAGTCGTCTGGCGTAGACGTCGCGAGCGGTTGCAGGGCGAACTGCGAAGCGTTGTTGACCAGCGCGTCTACGTGGCCCGTGCAGGCGAGCGCGTCCTTGAACACGTTTTCAGGGCCGTCAGCAGCGAGCAGGTCGCCGGTTACGAGCCAGGCGTGGCCGCCGAATGTTGCGAGCCGCGTGCAGAGGTCGTGCGCCTGTGTGACGGAGCGGTGGGCATGCACAATAACGTCCCAGCCCACGCGGGCGAGGGTTTCGGCCATGGCGCGTCCGAGGCGGACGGCAGCGCCAGTGATGAGGACGGTTCGGTTCTTATATGGAGGGGTTGACATTCAACGGTAAGCATCATACCTTAATTTCCGATGAGCCGTCATGTCAAAAACATCAATCTCCGTGTCGCCGAGCGAGATTTCAAGTATTACATTTTCGATTGGGACGACAACATCCTGCACATGCCGACGCATATCCATCTTGAAAAGCGGATGCCCGACGGCTCGTGGCAGCCGCATCAGGTTTCGACGGCGGTCTTCGCGGTGGTGCGTAACGATAAAGACAACTATCGGGCGCCGGGCGGAATATGGGGAAACGCCTTTGTGGAGTTCCAAGATTACGAGGATGAGCGCGAGAGCCGTTTCTTGCGCGACACGCGTACGTCCCTTGAAAAAGTATTAAGCGGCGAAACGCCGCCCGGGCCCAGTTTCAGCACGCTGCGCGAGACGTTGGTGGAAGGCCGGCTCTTTGCGATTGTGACGGCACGCGGGCATAAAACCGAGTCGATCCGGCAGGCCGTCCGGCTTTTCATCGATCAGGTTTTGACACCGGATGAAAAACGGGAGATGATGGCTAACCTGCGCGGCTACCGCGCCTGTTTTGACCATTTGTCGGTTTTCGGCACGGACGAAGAGGAGATCGAACATTATCTTTCACTCAACCGGTACCATGCCGTAACAAGTCCTGGCTTCAAACAGCGGCTGAGGCAGGCGGCAGGCGGACAGCCTTGCGCAGAGAACGCCAAGCAGTTCGCGATCTGTGACTTCGTCGAGCATGTCATCAAGGTTCTTTCGCGCACGGGCGCCGACTCGCTGCGGCGCCCGATCAGCGTGGGATTCTCGGACGATGACCTCGGCAATGTGGCCGCAGCCGAACGGTATATCCAAGAAGAGTTGTCGAAGCGGTTCCCTTCTATCAAGTTCTGCGTGTATGACACCTCCGATCCGGGGCTGAACAACGGACGGAAAGTGGTCGTCTCAGGGCAGCTTGACTTCGGGTTCTAGAAAGGGACAAGCATGATGGGCAACGGGGAGCAGGCGATGCGGGAAGTGGTTATCCGGACACTGCCGGCCTCCTTGCCAGCGGAAGAAAAGCGCAACCCGCCAGACCAACAGTCAACGAGATGGCCATCAGTTTCTTCATGGCAGCTTATTCCTTGCTTGCAAAACCGCTGAACGCCAGAACCATCCACATTGCCAGCATTACCCTGATGGTCATGTGAAAGACTCCTTCACACTATTCCTTCACTTCAATGCAAAGCACCGAGTCTATCGCGTCAGTCGCTTTCTCCGGCAGATCCACCGTGACCTTGCCTGCGCTGACAGCATAACGGAGCGGCTTGCGATCCGGATCGGCAAGCATATAGGCCTTTGCGATTTTGCCGTTGAAACCTGCCAGTTCAAACTTGGCCCCCGGCCACTTGAAGAAGTGGGCATAAATTCTCCCCGGCCTGCCCCATGTCCAGTCGAACGGCTTCACGGTACAGCGCCACTCGGAACCGCCCAGCTCATCACCGAACGGCGTCTTTCCTGCGCCATAAACCGCCTCGCCATTCACCTTCAGCCACTTCCCGACCTTGCGCAGGATATCCTGGCTCGGCTGGGGAATAAACCCGTCGCCATCGGGCCCCACGTTGAGCAGGTAATTGCCGCCCTTGCTGACGATATCCACCAGCTTGAACGTAATGTTGTCCGGCTGTTTCCAGTCATGATCGTCTTTCTTGTATCCCCACGTATCATTAATAGTAGCGGCCGTTTCCCACGCACCCGGAATAACCTTTCGCGGAATCTCATTGTCACCCATGGACTGGTAATCGTGAAAATTGCCCGACCCCAGCCGGCTGTTGATCAGCACGTCAGGCTGAAAGGAACGTACAAGATCGGCCAGCTTCTTGCTTCTTTCCGGGGTCATCATGACGGGCACATCAAACCAGATCAGGCCGATGGGACCGTAGTTCTTCAGGAGTTCCGTGACCT
>CAZXVN010000112.1:0-2662 GCA_964643945.1 uncultured Lentisphaeraceae bacterium
GCTTTATCCGGACTGCGATCACGCCCGACGCGGTCCGATTCCTCTCGGCCTTCTGCGACGGCGACGCGCGCCGCGCGCTGAACGCCATCGAGGTCGCCGCGCTCTCCACACCCGCTTGCCCGGACGGGACCGTCCGCCTCACCCACACCGTGATGGAAGAGTGCGTGCAGCGCAAAATGGTGCTGTACGACAAAGACGAGGATGGCCACTACGACACCATCTCGGCTTTTATCAAATCCGTGCGCGGCTCAGACCCGCACGCCGCGGTCTACTGGCTCGCAAAAATGCTGGAGGCCGGCGAGGACCCGCGCTTCATTGCGCGCCGGCTGATCATCCTGGCTTCTGAAGACATCGGCAACGCCGACCCGCGCGGCCTCACCGTGGCCGTGGCCGCCATGCAGGCGGTGGAGTTCATCGGCATGCCCGAGGCGCGCATCACGCTGGCGCAGGCCACCACCTATCTCGCCACCGCACCCAAGAGCAACGCCGCCTACCTTGCCGTGGACGAGGCGCGTGGAGACGTGCGCTCAGGCCGTATGCTGGCCGTTCCGGAGCACCTGAAAAACATTCATGTTGAAGCCGTCGGTCGCGAGGGACTCGACGTGGCTTACAAATACCCGCATGATTTCGACCAGCACACGATACAGCAGGACTACCTGCCCGTCGACAAGGCCTACTACCGCCCGACCGGCCAGGGCTACGAGGACACCATCGCCAAACGCATGGAACTGGTGGAGAAGCTCAAGAAAGGCCCCCGCCCTGCCCGCTGATCATTCGCCCGGAAGACACCCACAATTCTTCATGTTTCACAGACGGTCGATGCGGTATACTCTCTTTTCATGAAACGGCTTTCGCTTTTTGCCTGTCTGTTCGCTGCGACTTTTATACTCAAGGGGGACGACGCGCCGACGTTGGATCTGGTCGCAGGCTGGAGCTGGTGGCCCTATTATTATGACCGGTATCCTTACGGTTACGGCCCCTATGGGTGGGGTTATCCCGCTGTCGGCGTGGGCCTGCCGCTGAACTGCGGGGAGTCCCGCTATCCCTACGGCTATTACGGTTATGCCCCGTTCTGTGGATACGGCTACGGCGTGCGGATCAACCTGACAGACACGCGCTACCTGCCCGTCCTTTCCGAAGGCTTGTTACAGCCGTTCCCCGGCTCAGCTCCTACTGAACCCCGTGACCCGCAACGTGAAAAACGGTGGGACCGGGATCTCGAAACGTTCCTCGCCCTGGCTGATAACGGGGCGCGGCAGCCGCCCGCGACAAACGCGCCACCGCAGACCGCGACGCCTTGACGCGTCTGCCTGGCCCTGCCTGACCGAATCGCTGCGGAATCGCGGAATCGCCGCCACACCCCAAATGTGCTTGTGTAGCTGAACGCAAGCGGTATATACTTCACACAATTTTTTAAAGGGGGGAAATAGACGATGCGAATGATGATATGCTCGATACTGGCTTTGTCGGCCACCGTGTTGACAGCCGAAACGGTTACGTCCAGCGCGGATATTTATGTGAAGAAGGATACATGGCCAGCGACGATGCTCGCCATGCGCGACCGTTATCAGGCGCTGCTCAACGACGCGCCGGTCAGCGTTGGCCCGTGGTCTGCTACCGCCCCTTTGAAAGCCAAGGGATTCGCTGACGTGCTGTTTCCCGAACAAGGCGTCAGCCTGGACGCCAAGGACGACAAGGCGCAGCCGCTCTGGCAACAGCATGCCGAGTGGGCGGACGGCGTCGTACACAGCTTACCCGCGTCAGAGTCCTCCTCGACGTATCTGTTCCGCACCATCAGCGTCAAGGCGGCCTCTGCGGTCACGGTCGGCTTCGGCAGTGACGACGGCATCGAAGTCTGGCTGAACGGCAAGAAGGTCCACTCGAACAACGCCGGGCGCGGCGTCTCGCCTGATCAGGATAAAGTCACGTTGGCGCTTGTGGCCGGTGAGAACCGGATGCTGGTTAAAATTTTCAACGGTGGCGGCAGCTGCGGGTTTGCTTTCAATCCAGGAATTGCGCCGCCGGCCGACGTCTGGCCGCTGTTCTTAAAAGACTATCCCGTGCAAGCCGCATGGCTGAAACGGGACACCGACGGCCGGCTGACGGATTGGCTCGGCTGCCGCAACAGTGTGGCGTCCGAAAAAACCTTGATCAGCCGCCCGCTGGCCGCGCTGGGCCAGCAAGGTGCCCTCCACCAGGAAATGGCGAAGCTTGAGCAAGACAAGGTCCCGGCTAACGATCCGCGCTGGCTTGGCCTGTACCTCCGTGCCTGTCAGGTGCGCGATGCCAAGGCGGATGTGGGACGGTTTAGCACAGCCGCTTTACGCCGGGCCATCGAGGACCTCAGCCTTACGTATAAAGGCAAGTATGCCCGCGGACCGGAGTTCCTGAAGCGGCTGGACGCGTTGGAAAAGAAGATCGACGAACTCCGCCTGGCGCTTGACCGCGGCGAGCTTACGGACATGAAGCTTCTGAGCGATGTTCTGTCCCTGCAACGCGACGCTCTGCTCGCGAATCCGCTGTTGAATTTCGAGCGGCTGCTGCTGGTCAAGCGCAACCAGCCCGGGCTGCCGCAGAACTGGCAGGGCAACACCTCGATCGGACGGAACGGCTACGACAATCAGATCGCCGTGCTGTCGCCGGTGCGTCCCGATGGAAAATT
>CAZXVN010000113.1:0-6220 GCA_964643945.1 uncultured Lentisphaeraceae bacterium
TCCCCTCCAAACGGATCAATGCGGCAGGGACCCATTTCGCAAATTCGGCAACATACGCCCAACTCGCCGAAACCACACCGTGGCTCCTGTTGTTGATGACGTGAAAACGCCGATCCGATGGCACACTCGCCGGCCTTTTGCATCATTTCAAGTGCCGCCGGATCCGCGCTTGTCTGTTTTTTGTCTTTCATAGTGACTGCCCTCGTGTCTATCCCACCTAAGATTTACTTGTGAGGCTCTTGCAAAACCCCCTTGCGGCAAGAACGGCTTCCAGAGCCGTCCGCGGACGTTTCAGGAAAACGTCCCTGCCGGCCGATCATGCCGAGGAGGTTTTGCAAGAACCTCTTTTCTGATTAAGAAAATCAACGATCTCCTGAACGGCCTGCTCCGCCGCCGGACTGGCGCCGAAGGCGGACAAGCCGCGCTGTTCCACATCGACAAGCCGACTGTCATACGGCAGAAAACCGGCAAATTCCATACCCGCAAGCAACTCCCGCAGAGAAGCTTTGTCCTGTTCCGAACGGATCTTGTTGCCGATGACGCTGAGTTGCCTGATGCCGAGGTCGGCCGCCAGGTCCCTCACACGAAGCGCGGTTTCCACGCTCCGTCGCCCAGGCTCCACAACAATCAGAAGGCTGTCCACCGTGCGGATCGTGCCGCGGCTCAGGTGCTCCACACCGGCCTCCATATCCAAGACGAGGTCCGTCGTCTCGTCCACCAGCAAGTGCGAAATCAGCGCCCGGATCAGCGCGTTCTCAGGGCAGTAACAGCCGGCGCCGCCTTTTTTCACTGCTCCGGCCACCAGCACGCGAATGCCGCCGATGTCGACGGCATACCGGTCCGGGATGTCCTCGACAAAGGGGTTGAGGCGGAACATGCCGCCGGTTGTGCCCGGCTTGACCCCCATCTTTTCCTCGATCAGGGCATGCAGCTCAACCAGGGGCTTCACGCTCTCGGGGCGGGGGTACCCCATGCAGGCCAGCAGGTTGGAGTCGGGGTCGCAGTCTATCGCCACGACAGAATGCCCCGACGCCTTCAAGGCCTTCGCAAGCAGGGCGCATACGGTTGTTTTGCCCACGCCGCCCTTTCCTGTTACCGCAAGCTTCATCAGTGTACACTCTCCGGCGCTTCGGCCTTGGTTGCCGGCGCTGCGTGGTCACGCGACAGGAAATAGTTGGCCCACCCCGATGTAAAGGACAACTCCATTTTGCGCGGCGGAACATACTGGGTGCGCATCTCCTCCACCTTCCCGGCGCCCTTCAGGCGCGGGTAGACGAGGGTCCAGACACAGGGCTTCTCGTCGGGATAAACCTCGCACATGCCGCGCGTGCTGCCGCCGCAGGGCCCGTTGCGCTGCTGCTTGGCGCACTTGCCCTGAGGGCAGCAATAAGCCATGTCCGGCAGCGCGCAATCGCCGCAGTCGCGACACGCGAAGGTCAGCATTTTCAGCAGGTGCTCGTTGCAATGGGAAAGCCTGGCCAAGAGAGAGCGCTCACCAATCAACTTATAGTAGCCGGTCAGGAGGCGGCACCCGAGGCTGCCGTGCTCAAAGGCCAGGCGGTGGATGAGCATGGACAGGCTGTAGCCCAGCACGCCCGGGCTTGCAGGCAGCTTTTTGACGGGGTCTTCGTCCACTTCGCCGGGACGGTACGTCTTCGGGGGAGGAAACGCGTAGTATTCGTCTTTCCGGCCGAAAGCGACCTCTGGGATGAACGCTTCCCACTGCGGTTCGAGCTCGGCCGCCCGGTTAATGATATACAGGAAATCTTCGGTCTTGAGGGCGAACCCGCCGATATGAACACCGTTGAAGCCCATGCCTTTGAACATGGCCATCATTTTCGCGGCACGCTCCAGGCGCTTCTTTTTGCCTTTGTCCGGATCCTTGGACTCCTCTTCGAGGACGCTCAAGAGCTCGTCCGTGACCACGCATCCCGGCACCAGGCCCGCATGCATCGTCTTCGCCGCGCCGTAACTCAGCACATAGACGTTGCCGATGAGCGGGACCTTGAGCCCCCGACTGGCCATATAGCGCTTGACCTCCAGAAACTTGCGCATGTCATAGCCCAGTTGGGGGATGACAAAGTCCGCGCCCGCAGCGATCTTCTTCTCAAGCTTGAAGAACTGAGGAAGCAACTCCTCCTCCTTGAATTTGAAAGGGGATACGGCGGCGGCGACGAAAAAGTCGGTCGGAGGCAGGCGCGCCGTGGTGCCCTTTTTCATACCCGGAATCTCAAGCCCGGCGTTCATCGCCTTCAGGTACTTCACAGCCTGAACGGCATCCAGGTCGAACACGCCCGCCGCGTTGCCTTCGAAGCCGCTGGCCGGATAGTCGCCCGTCACGATCAAAAGCGTGTTGACGCCTGACCTGGCAAGGGCCATCGCACGCGATTCGAAGGCGTTCCGGTTCAGATCCCGGCAGGAAAAATGCGCCAGCGCCGTCAGTCCGGTCTTCTGGATTTCAGGCGCCAAGGCATCGGGAGTCATGGCGGTGTTGCCGCCGGGATTGTCCGTCAGGCTGACGGCATGGATTTGGGTCGCCGAGCCGGCCATGGCTTTGGCGAAACCGATCGCAGCCTCCACGCCTGGGCCCTCCTTGCCGCGCCCGGGCACGAACTCGCACGTAATGGTAAACTCACCTTTTTGCAACGCTTCTCGAAACATGCTGTCTCACTTTCGTAGGGAACGCCCCGCACCTTTCTAAAACAAACCGGTCACGTCTCCCGTTTCGACGTCCACATCGATATTCCGGAACGACGGAGACGAGGCTGTGCCCGGCATCAGCTTGATGGCGCCCGACACCGGCACGATGAAGCCCGCACCCCTGTAAATCAGAATGTCGCTGATCGGCAGCACCCACCCTGTGGGGCGGTTTTTTAAATCCGGATCATGCGAAAGGCTCAAATGGGTCTTGACCATGCACGTTCCCATGTCCCGCGTCGTGGGGTCCTGCTCGTACAGCTTCAGCTTCGCAAGCGCCACATCGGTATAGGAGACGCCCTTGGCGCCATAGATTTCCTTGGCGATCCGTTCGATGCGCTCCTGCAACGGGGTCTCCAATTCGTATAAATAGTGGAAGTTGTTCGGCTTCTCACAGGCCGCCACCACTGCCTCGGCAAGTTCGATGGCCCCTTCGCCGCCCTTGAGCCAATGCTTGGACAGCGCGCACATGGCGCCTGCCTGCTCAGCCACCTTCCGGACGAGACGAATCTCATCCTCCGTGTCCGTGTGGAAATGGTTGATACAAACAACGGGGGTGACACCGCTCTTCTTGACCGTTTCGATGTGGGCAATCAGGTTCTGACAACCGGCCTCCACAAGCGCAAGATTCTCCTGGGTGTAGGCCTCGTCGAGCGGCACACCGGGCCTCACCGACGGGCCGCCCCCGTGCATCTTGAGCGCGCGGATCGTGGCGACAATCACCACCGCGTCAGGCTTGAGCCCCGAGGCGCGGCATTTCAGGTTCCAGAACTTCTCGAATCCGATGTCGGCGGCGAAGCCGCTTTCAGTCACCAAGTAGTCGCTCAGCCGGGTGCCCAACTCGTCGGCGATGACGGAACTCTGTCCGATCGCGATGTTGGCGAACGGCCCGGCATGGACGAATACCGGCTGGCCCTCGATCGTCTGCAGAAGGTTGGGGTTCAGGGCTTTGACCATCCAGGCGGTCATCGCACCGTCCACTTCGAGGTCCCGTGTCGTGATCTCCCGCCCGGACGTATCGCGCGCCACAACAATGCGCGCGATCCTCTGCCGGAAGTCCCGCAGGTCCTTGGCCACAGCCAGAATGGCCATCACTTCGCTGGAAACCGTGATCTGGAATCCGGATTCCATCTCGAACCCGTCCATCTTTCCGCCTTTGCCGATCGTGATGTTCCTGAGCGCCTGCGCGCAGAAATCCATCACCCACTTCATCTGCACCCGCGCGGGGTCGATGTTGAGCCGCCGCATGTGGCTGCCGGCCAGCTTCGCATCGTCGTAGTTCGCTTCATGCTGCATCCGCGCGGTCAGGGCCACCATGGCCAGATTGTGCGCGTTCGTGATCGCGTCGATGTCGCCCGTCAAGCCGAGCGAGAGCTCTGTCAGGGGCAGACACTGCGCCAAACCTCCACCGGCGGCAGAGCCCTTGACATTGAAGGTAGGCCCGCCGCTGGGTTGCCGAATCGCGCCCACCACTTTCTTCCCGATTCTGCCCAATCCGTCCACCAGGCCGATCGTCGTGGTGGTCTTCCCCTCGCCCAGAGGGGTCGGGGTAATCGCGGTCACATCGATATACTTGCCCTGCGGCCGCCCGCGAAGGCGTGCCATCGCCTTGGCGAAATCCACCTTGCCCACGCGTTGCCCCATCGGGATCAGTTCGTCGTCCTGCAAGCCCAGCTCACGCCCCAGCGTCAGAAACGGCTTCATGTTGGCCTTCGCGGCGTCCGCAATCTGCCAATCCTTCATACACGTTGGATCAAGCGCCGGCCTGACCTTGCCCCCTACAGATGTTGCGTCGTGATGTGCAAGCTTAGCCATGAAAACGTTCCTTCCCGTGTTGTCCTGAAAAACAAGATGATGCGAAACACTCAGTCCTTGCTTTGACGAATGAATTGATATGAAATAAAATGTACACCTTTGTAGTACGGTATACAAGGGAAAAATCTGATATATTTCCTCCCTTGACTCCGTGCGCTTAAATAGACGAATATGCGCCATTTCTCATTGCACACCCCTCTCCATACGCTCTTCAAGCTTCCTGACACAGGAGGCCCGTTGCTGTTTCTTGCGCCCATGGCAGGATTCACGAACGCGCCCATGCGCCGCCTCTGCCACCATCACGGTGCCGCACTGACCTACACGGAGATGACGAACGACGTGGGGGTGCTGCGCGCCGCCGACAAGACCTGGTACCTGCTGGAGACTTTTGCTGACGAAGGCCCGGTCGTGGCACACCTCTACGGCTCCGAGCCCGCCACGCTGGCCGAGGCCGCCGCCCAGGTCGAACAGACCGGGCGCTTCGTCGCGATTGATCTCAACGCGGGATGTCCCGTCCACAAGATCACCGCTAACGGCGCAGGCGCGGCGCTGATCAAGGATCCGCAGCGCATCCACGACATTCTCGCCGCGATGCGGCGCGCGGTGAAGGTGCCCCTCACCCTCAAGACACGCCTCGGCCCGCATCCCGATCAGGTTATGATTTTCGACATCCTCGCCGCCGCCGAAACCGCCGGCGCGGACGCGCTCGCCCTGCATGGCCGCTTCACCTCGCAAGGCCACGGGGGTTCCGTCCAGCTCGACCTCTTGGCCGAGGTCAAACGCCGCGCCAAGATCCCGGTCATCGGCAACGGCGGCGTGCGGTCGGCCTATGACGCCTGGCGCATGTTCCGCGAAACCGGCGTGGACGCCGTCATGATCGCACGCGCCGCTGTCGGCAACCCGTGGATCTTTGAGGACCTGTGCGCCGACCTCGTCAACGGCAAGGAGCCGTCCCCCTGCGACGCCACACGCGGGCGGCCGCCGCGCGATCTGGCGGTCATCCGCGCCACACTCGAAGAGCACATGGCCGCCGAACTCGCGCTGCTCCGACACATCCGCGAGCGCTACACCCTGCCGAGCCATGTGATCGATGCCGACGAGGCCCTGGCGGCCACTTTTCGCTGCCACCTCTTCCGCTACCTTCACGGACTGAAAGGCTCCTCCCGCGTGCGCGGCCGCCTGCATGAACTGCGCACCCTCGACGACATCCGCGCCATCGTCGCGAGCTGCCTTGAACGCGAAGCCGCCTACCGCGCCGCGGCGCCGATGAGCGCACGTCCCCACCCCCTCGACGCCTGTTCTTGTGTAAGTTCTGACTCCTGACTACCCGGTGCGCCGCAACGAAGTGAAGCCGCACCCAGACGGGCAGGTGCTTTGGCAGTTTTTGGCTGTTTTCATTGTCAAGCCCCAGAAGCTCACCTATAATCACGCCCCTTTCTGTTTTCCACTGCTCAGAACTTCAGGAGTCAAGACCATGGCCTACGACAAAATCAAGCGTCCCTCTTTCGGCGAGAGAATCACCCTGTGCGCCGACGGCACACTCAACGTCCCTTGCCAGCCGGTCATCCCTTTCATCGAAGGTGACGGCACCGGGCCTGACATCACCCGGGCGGCGATGATCGCCTGGGACGCCGCCGTCGAAACCGCGTACGGCAACAGCCGCAAGATCGCCTGGATGGAGATTTACGCGGGCGACAAGGCCAACGCC
>CAZXVN010000114.1:0-11308 GCA_964643945.1 uncultured Lentisphaeraceae bacterium
GCATCCTGATCTGCCGCCTGGCGATTTCGAGCAGGACAGCATTTACGACGTGGTGGAATACTGGCTGGACAAACACGACCGGACGGGTGACACGTCCAGCCTGAACCGCGCCGTGGCCAATGCCTATTATGGTTTGCTCTACTGGTGTCCGAAACAACTGAGCTGGGTCAAGGGGCCCACGCAGTGTGCGCACAGCGAACAGCAGCACTTCAACCAGTATTCCGTTTATTGTTATGGCAATCGCAAGATTCAATGCCTGGACCGCCTGTTCAAGAAAACCGGCAATCCGCTGTTTGAACAACTCGGAACCCGCGTCATGCAATTGAATTTCCACACTCAAATCCCCGATGGCCCCTACATGGGAGCCATGACCGAGGCGATCGCCGATCCGTGGCTGGAGCGTGGTCAGGGATTTGAGTGGCGGGGGAGTCCGTATACAAGCGAATTGGTCGTGGACCTGATGCTGCAACTCATCGACATGGGATTGGTGGCCAAACCTTGAACTGCGGATTATCACACGGAGCCCCCTATCATCGAGTTTGACACAAAGGCGGGAAAGACTTATACCTTTGTCGGCAAGTAGAAGGCGAGTTTCAGCAGGGGCCTGTCGTTGTCAACATGGCGAGCGCTCCTTTCGAGATGAAGGAGAGAGCAAGGCGAAAATGAAGAAGAACCTCTTGTTTTGCGGTATGGCAGCCATTGCGTCTTGGGCTGGAGTCGCCTTTGCGGCGGACGATCAGTCCTGGCTCGCTGACTACAACATCGTTTGGACAAACCAGAGCGTGGACGCCCGGGGCTCGATGCCGATCGGCGGCGGCAACATCGGCCTCAACGTCTGGGTAGAGAAGGACGAGTTGTTGATCTACTTCGGCAGCCCGGATTCCTGGAGCTATCGGGGACCGGGATTCAACACCCAGATGCAAACCAAGCTCGGCCGCTTGCGGTTGAAGTTCACCCCGGTGGCATGGGCCAAGGAGTTCCGCCAGGAACTGGAGCTTGCCAGCAATTCGATTCTGTTGAGCGGAAAGTCAGACGACGGCCATGCCGTCAAATTGCGCGTCTGGGTGGACGCCTTGCAAACGGTTGTACATCTGGAGGGCCAGTCTGACAGTCCCCTGGAGGCCACCGTGTCCGTGGAGTACCCGACCGGCTTGGCCATGGCGCCCCACAACGCAGGCCAGACTTACGGGCCCTTGGTGAGGGAGGGCCGCATCGACGGGGATGCGATCGAGTGGTGGGAGCGCAGCCCGGCCATCGATGAGGGGCGCGAGGAGTATATCCGCAGGTTCAATGTCAAAGAGATCGCCGAGCTGCTTCCCAATCCCATGTCTAACAGGACCATGGGCGGGCGGCTCTCCGGCGCGGGGTTTGTGGCCGACGGCGCCGGGCAGGGGGCCTATGACGGCAGGGAGTTCAAGTCGGTGAGATTGAAATCCGCCAAGCCTCTCAAGGCGTTCGACCTGCACGCGTCGCTGCGCATCGCCCAGGACGCCACGCTGGAACAATGGCAGGCGCAGGTGAAGAAGCTTGAGGCTGCCAAGCGTGCGAGCGCCCAGGCGGACTGGAAGGCGAGCGCGGCGTGGTGGCAGGGCTTCTGGGAACGCAGCCGCATCGTGATCAACCCGGGCAAGGGGCCGGACGATCCCGCCTGGCAGACGGGGCGCAACTACCAGCTTTTCCGCGCGCTGCTGGCGAGCAACCGGACCGGCGAGTTCCCGACCTTGTTCAACGGCGGGCCTTTCACCTGCGAGCCCAACCCGGATTTGCGCAATTGGTTCGACTGCCAGTTCATGGCGCAGAACCAGCGGCTCGTCTATTGGCCGATGCTGAAGAGCGGCGACTATGATCTGCTGAAAGTGGGCCTGGAGTATTACCGGCGCAGCACGGATCTCCAAACCGCCTGGGCCAAACATTTCTGGAAGGTGGACGGTCTGGCCTTCAACGAGGGCATGGGCATCTACGGCGCGGACTGGGCACCCAACCCCGAAGGCCACGGCGGGCCCGGACACCTCACCTACCATAAGGTCAGCGGCATGGAGTTCGCCCTCATGATGCTGGAATCCGGAAGTTATGGCGGGACCGATGTCCGGCCCTACCTGCCGATCGCGCTGGGCTATCTGAAATACCATGACCAGTTCTATCGGGCGGAAACCAAGAAGCGCACAGGCAAGGAGCTGGATGGCCAGGGCCGCCTGGTCCTCTTTCCCGGCAACGCCATCGAGATGTATCAGAACACGAGCAACGACACCTGCACCGTTTCCGGGCTGATGGCGCTGAGCAAGGCCGTGCTGGAGCTGCCTGCGGACGTGCTGCCCGCCGGGCAGCGCGCGTTCTGCGAGGCGTTCCGCAAGACCTTGCCGCCGCTGCCGCTGCGCGAGCGGCGCGGGCACCAGACCCTTGCGCCCGCCCTCTCGTGGACGTCGGCTTCCACCGGGGACAACATCGAGCTGCCGGAGCTATATCCTGTTTTTCCGTTCCACGTCTATGGCGTCGGCAAGCCGGCTCTGCAATTGGCGCGCGACACCTGGGAATTCAGCTTCGATCATCCGCGGCAGAAGCGCAACTTCTGCTGGTACCAAAGCCTGATTTATACCGCCGACCTCGGGTTAACAGAACAAGCCCGCGAGTTCGCCATGGCGAAATTCCTGTGGCCTAACCGCGAAAAGGGCGCGCAATCCGGGATGCGCTACCCGGCCTTCTATGACACCTTCGGCTTCTGCCAGCGGCCGGATTTCGACCACGGCGGCTCCGCCATGGTCGGCCTGCAGGACATGCTGATGCAAATCGTGGACGCCAAGATCCTGCTCTTCCCCGCCTGGCCCAAGGACTGGGAGTGCGAGTTCAAGCTGCACGCGCCTGAACGCACCACGGTGGAGGGCGTTTTCAAGGCCGGCAAACTGCAAAAACTAACCGTCACGCCGAAAGCACGAGCCAAGGATGTGATCAACATGCTGGAAAAATGAACCAAGGAAAGAAGCACGCCATGAATAAGACGCCGATGCTGAAACGAAATCCCGCGAGCACGAGGACCCCTTCCCTGAAAGCCGCCGCGGCTGCCGTGGGCCTGCTCGCGGTCGCCATTCCCTGCACGGCGGCTGACTTCTTTTTGAAGAACGGTGACACGGTCGTGATGATGGGCGACAGCATCACCGAGCAGCACCAGTATAGCAGTTATGTGGAGGCCTGGACGCTCACCCGCTTCCCCGCCTGGGACCTGCGGTTTTTCAATGTGGGGATTGGCGGAGACGGCGCGTCCGGCGGCAAGGAGCGCTTCAAGCGCGACGTGCTGGCTTTCGCGGCGACCGCCCTGACGGTTAATTTCGGGATGAACGATTGCGGCGGGCCGGGCAGCAACTTCAACGAGGGCCAGTATAAGAACTTCATGGCTTCCATGCAAAAAATCGCCGACCAGGCCAAGGCCGCGAACATCCGCGTCGCCTGGTGCACCACCACGCCCGCCGAGGTGATGGATGAAGGCCCGTCCGTCCTGCCCTACATCCTGAATCTCGAAAAGTTTTCTGCCGCCGTGAAGGAGATCGCCGCGGCTAACGGCAACGCCTTGTTCATCGACCAGTTCCACCCGTTCGTGGCGGCGATTGACAAAGCCCGCGCCGCCAATCCCAAGAACCGGATCGGAGGCGGCGACGTGGTCCATCCCGGACCTCCCGGCCAGACCCTGATGGCCGCCGAGATTCTCAAAGGCATGAGCTTTCCGCCGCTGGTGGCCGCAGTCGAAATCAACGCGGCATCCCGCAAAGTCGTCCAGAACCGGAACTGTACGGTCGAGGGCCTGAAGGTCGCGCCCGACGGAACAATCGCGTTCAAACAGAAGGACAACGCGTTGCCGTTCTTCCCCGAGGGAGATGCCAAAAACATTCTGCAGTGGGTGCCGGTCTTGGAGCAGATGAACGGCTACCACCTGAAGGTGACCGGCCTGAAGAAGGGTCAGCACGAGGTCCGGCTGGGCGGGGTGAAAGTTGCGGATTACTCGGCCGCCGAGCTAAGCGCCGGGGTCAATCTGGCAGCGGCGGCTCTCGCAGCCGGGCCGGTTGCCGACCAGATCAAGGCGGTCGGGGCTGCCATCAGCGCCAAAAACAGCTATTTCCATGACCGGATTTTCGGCGGGGTGCTGCGTGCGGGAGGCGTTCCCGAGTTTATGGAGATGACGGCGGAACAAGTCGAAGCCAAGCGCACGGCGGTCTTCAACGAGCGGATGAAAAAGATGCCGGAGCTTTTCGAGGCCGTGCGGAAAACGCTGGTGATGCAGGCTCATCAGGTCGAGATCGTTCCCGTTCAGGCCAAGTAGGGGCGGAGAACAACGAGGAGGAAAGATCCAATGACGCAACAGGTGACGGTCTGCACGCTCGCCTTTCTGGCGCTGCTTCAAACGGCTCCGGCCCAATATCCGGGCTGGCGCTATTCGGGCTCCATGTACATCCTGACCACGCCCGACGGCGCGGGCCTGCCGGCCTCGGCCTCGGAAGAGGGTTTTCCTTTGCTGGTGCGGCTGGACAAGGGCGCTTTCGATTTCAAACAAACGCAAGTCAAGGGCGAAGACCTGCGCTTTGCGGCCGCAGGCAAGCCGCTGGCCTATCAGGTCGACGAGTGGGACGCGGCCGCGGGCTCGGCCAGCATCTGGGTGCGCATCCCCGCCATCAAGGGCAACGCCCGCCAGGAAATCAAAATGTTCTGGGGCAAGGCCGACGCGAAGAGCGAGTCGGACGGCAAGGCGGTGTTCAATGAGTCGAACGGCTACCTCAGCGTCTGGCATCTGGACGATCCGGCGAAGGACGCGACAGGCGCGCTCGAAGGCAAAGACCAGGGCACCACGCCGGTTGCCGGCGTGTTTGGCAAAGGCCGGCACTTTGAGCCTGGCAGGGGGATCAACTGCGGGGATGCCATCACCACCTATCCGACCGGCGCCAATCCCCATTCCACGGAAGTCTGGTTCAAGGCCGAGAAATCGGGCGACCGCATCGTGTGCTGGGGAAACGGCGAACCCAAGGCGGTCGTGCAGTTGATTTTGGGCAAGCCTCCCCGTGTTTCTATGGATTGCTACGGTTCGGGCGCAGGGCTACAGGCCGAGAGCCCGATCTCCATGTCAGAGTGGGTACACGTCATCCACACCTGTAAAAAAGGCGACTCCCGGCTCTATGTGAACGGACGCCTCGACGGTGCTGCGACAACCGAAAACAGCCCGCTGGAGATCAAGAGCCCGGCGAAGATGTGGATGGGCGGCTGGGGCGGCTACGTGTTTAGCGGTGACTTGGACGAGGTGCGCGTCTCCAAGGTCGCACGCTCCGCCGACTGGGTGAAGCTCCAGTATGAAAACCAGAAGCCCCTGCAAACCGTGGTCGGGCCGCTGGTGCAGCCGGGCACCGACTTCGCGGTCTCGGCGAAAGCGATTGCCCTGGCGGAAGGCAAGAGCATCACCGTGACGGCCAAGGCGGGCGGCGCACAGAAGCTCTACTGGATCATCAAGCGGGGCGGACAGGAAACCGTGGCCGCGGCAGACCGGTTCTCCTACACGCTGGATGCGGGCCGCGTGACGGGCGACACCGCGTACACGCTCCGGCTCAAAGCGGTCTTTGCCAGCGGGGCAAAGACGATCGACATCCCTGTCGCCATCAAGGAGGACATGCCCGATCCGGTTTACACCCTGAAGGCGCCGGCAACCTGGAATGGCCGTGACGCCATCGAAGTGGTGCCGCAGATCGCCAATCTGCCAGCGTTGCAGGCGAAGGGCGCCGCAGCGTTGAAGTACACGTGGACGCTTGCCGGCATAGCCGTCATCCAGGAGGACGCCCCTGACAAACTGATCCTGAAACGCTCACAGAACAGCGGCAAGCTGACCGTGACGGTCACGGCCACGAATGGCGGCACACCCGCCACCCAAACGATCCAGATCGTGGTCAAGGAGCCTGCGAAAGACGTGTGGGAGCCACGCACACCGGACAAGGACGAGAAGCCGGTCGACAACCAGTTCTATGCACGCGATGACAACAGCGAGGGCACGCTTTACTATAATGGCACCCTGACGGATTCAGCCGACCCGGTCTTCCTGAAGCTCTATGCCGACGGCAAGCTGGTCAAGACCGAAAGCCAAAGACCCAAGACAGACAAAGCGTATGCGTTCACGCTCAAACTCAAGGCGGGACTGATCATTTACAAAGTCGAATTTGGAACCAAGAGCGGCACCGCCGAGAAAGTCCTGCAGACCGCCACCAACCTGGTGTGCGGCGACGCCTACCTCATCGACGGCCAGTCCAATGCCGTGGGCTACAACTACCGCGGCGAAACCAACAGGCTGGATCTGACCCGCATGAACAGCCCCTGGATCCGCAGCTATGGCGGCAACGGCGAGGCCGGGGACCCGCTCGCCGGCGGCTGGGGCAATGCCGTGATTGAAAGGCAGACGCCCACCTCCCCCGACCGTGTCTATTTCATCAGTGTCTGGGGCATGGCCCTGGCCAAGAAACTCGTGGAAAACCAGAAGATTCCCATCTGCATCCTCAACGGGGCCGTCGGCGGCACCCGCATTGACGAGCACATGCCGGATCACGTCAAGGTTGCCGGCAAGTCCAGCAGGGCGCGCCCGATCTACAGCAACCTCAAGCAGCGGGTGACCGCCGCCCGGCTCACGCACGGCGTCCGTGGCGTGCTCTGGCATCAGGGAGAAGCCGATCAGGGGCTTGACGGCCCTGACAACTGTTACGGCTGCGAGAGGTATCAGCAGTATTGGCTGGATCTGACCGCAGCCTGGAAACAGGACTATCCCAACCTCCGGCATTACTATCTTTTCCAAATTTTTCCCAACGCCTGCTCTCAAGGCGGAAACAGACACAGCGACAAGCTGCGTGATGTCCAGCGCTGCCTGTCTCGCCTCTATTCCAGCCTGAGCGTCATGCCTACCCTGCATCTCCCCACGGGCGGGAGCTGCCATTTTGATTTAGCCGATTATGAGAAAATGGGCCTCTCCATGGTTCCCTTGCTGGAGCGGGACAGCTACGGGCAAGCGTCCGCCAAACCCGTCACCGCGCCAGATCTGAAGAAAGCGTACTTCGCGAGTGCCAAGCGGGATGAAATCGTGTTAGACTTCGGGCAACCTATGGCATGGGCCGATTCGCTGGTCAGCGAATTCTATCTGGACGGAAAAAAAGGGGGAGTCGTCGAAGGCAACGCAGCGGGCAACACGCTCAGGCTCAAGCTGGCGTCGGACAGTGCCGCGAAAACCATCACCTATCTGGTCGACAGAACGTGGAGCGGCAAGAACCTGCTTTACGGGCAGAACGGCGTCCCCGCGCTGACCTTCTGCGAGGTCGAAATCGAGAAGTCGGGAGTCAAGTAGTCAGAAGCCTCAAAGGATAACCACATGAAAAACACACCACATCGTTTCGCTTCACTCGTAACCGTGACGGTCATGATGACCGGCAGCCTTCTTTACGCGGAGCCGCAGGACCTCACTCAGAATAACAAAGTCGACCGCTCGCAAACCTATAATCTGGGTGCAACGGGGCTGCGCGGTTGGATCTATACGAGAGCGGCCTCCAATCTTGACGCGTCGCAGGGCCGGACCACGACGTCCAGCCGTCAGATCCTCGTGACCCACGTGGGCAAGGATTCGCCGGCGTCAGGCGTCATGGAGGAGAACGACGTGATCTTAGGCGTGGGTGACAAACCCTTTTCCGACGACGCCCGCAAGGTTTTCGGCCGGGCGCTGACGGAAGCCGAGAAGACGGAAAACAAAGGCGTGCTGAAGCTTCTCCGTTTCAGGGCGGGGAAGACCGAAACCGTCCAGCTCAAGCTGAAGGTCATGGGCGCGTACAGCGCCACCGCGCCGTACGACTGCCCGAAGTCCAGGCAGATCCTTTCGGACGCCTGCAAGGCGCTTGAGAAAGAGCCGCTGGAGAACAGCCTGTGGGGCGCGGTCAACGGCCTGGCCCTGATGGCCTCCGGCAATCCCGACTACCTGCCCAAAGTGCAGACCTTTGCCCGGTCCATGGCGGCAGGCGAGGTGGACCAAACGGGCGGCGACGGCTGGGGCTGCGGCTACAAGAACGTGTTTCTCAGCGAGTACTACCTGCTGACCGGCGACAAGGAGGTCCTGCCCGGGATCGTCTCGCTCACGGTCAGGCTCGCCAAGGGGCAGGGCCTGTACGGCACCTTTGGCCACGGCTTTGCGGATCTGACCCCGGACGGAAAGCTGCACGGCTCGATCCCCCCTTACGGCCCTGTCAACCAGTCCGGCCTGATCGCCAACCTCGGAATCGTGATGGGCAAGAAGTGCGGCGTGAAAGACCCGGAGGTCGAGCCCGCCATCGGACGGTCGAACCGCTTCTTCGGCTACTTCGTGGACAAAGGGGCGATCCCCTACGGCGAGCACGAGCCGTGGCCCTACCATGAGAACAACGGCAAGAACGCCCTGACCGCGCTCTTGTTCGGTGTGCAAGGCAATCAGGCCGAGGCGGCGCAGTTCTTTGCGAAGATGGCGACGGCGGCCTATGCCAACCGTGAATACGGCCACACCGGCCAGGGGTTCAGCTACCTGTGGGGCGCGCTGGGCGCCAACGTCGGCGGGCCGGCTGCCGTGGCCGCGTTTGTGAGAGAGGCTCAGTGGCACCTTGATCTGGAGCGGCGCTGCGACGGGTCGTTCGTGTATGACGGCGGCGAGCAGTACGGCGCCGGCCGGACCGACGACAACACCTATTACGGCAAGAGCAGCTATTGCGGCCTGAGCCCGAACGCCACCTACGTCCTGACCTACTCCCTGCCGCTGAAGAAGCTTTGCATCACAGGCAAAGAGATCAAGAAGTCGGATTGTCTGAGCGCGAAGGAGGTCGCGGCGGTGATCGCGTCCGGGCGCTTCGACGTGGACCGCAAGCAGAAAAGCCCGCAGGAGCTGGTGGCGGCGTTCAGCGACTGGTCGCCCATCGTCCGCGGCTGGGCCGCCGAAGAATTGTCCACGCGCCCTGAGGCCAAGGCGATGGTGCCGCAGTTGATCGCCATGGCGGAAGGCAAGGACGCTCACGTCCGCCAGGGCGCCTGCGAGGCGCTCGGCTTCTTGAAGACGGAAAAGGCGCTGCCCGTCTTTATCCGGCTCCTTTCCCATGAGGACCGCTGGCTGAGGTTCAAGGCGGCGCAGGCCCTGAAAAACATGGGCGGCGGGGCCATCCCCGTGATCCCTGACATTCTCAAGGCAGTCGCACAGACCGCCGAGCCCCTGCAGCCGATCAACTGGGCCGACCCTGTCCAGCTCACCCAGGGGCAGTTGGCCCACGCGCTGTTCGCGGGGCCCCTGGCGGATCAGCTCAAGCAGTCCGACCCGAAGCTGCTTCACCCGGCGATCCGGGTCGTTTCCCTGAATGCGGACGGCATGGCGCGGGCCACGCTGCGAGGCTATTTCGAGAGCCGGCTGACCGTCGAGGACGTGCAGGCGCTGGCGCCCGATATCTTGACCGCCGTCAAGACGATGAGCCCGGCGGACAAGATGTTCTCCAACGAGATCCGCATGGGCGGCTTCAAAGCCCTGACGAAATACAACTTCAAAGAGGGGATCGAGGCGGGCGTCGAGTTCGCGAAGACCCAGGGCGGCCACGGCAGCGAAAGCCGGACCGGGGAGATCATGCGCGAGATCGTCAAGTACGGCACAGCCGCCCGCGGCGCGCTGCCGCAACTGAAGGCGCTGATCGATCAATTCAACACCGAATTTAAAAACAACCAGTTTCCCGGGGATTGTAATAAGCAGCGGGTAGACTCGGTCGTGGAGGCCATCAAGTCCATCGAGGCCGCTACCACGCAGCCAGAGTTGCGGAGCATCGGAAAGTAAGATCAAACAATGACCATTATGATGAAGCTCCGTCGCATTGCAAGCGCGGGCCTGTTGTCGGTGTTGATTGTGTCGACAAGCGCGGGAAGCGTTCTCAATCGAACAGCTCCCTTGTGGTACGCGACGGAACCGATGAAGGTCAAAGGGTTCGGTGACGCATTGTTCCCCGAGCAGGGGGTGGACCTCAACGCCAAGAACGACAAGGGGCAGCCGCTCTGGACGAAGCATTGGGACTGGGCGGATGGCGGGGGCGTTGGAATACCCTCTGTTGATTCTTCTTCGACCTATCTCTATCGCGTCATATCGTCCAGAGCCGCGACGAATGCCGCCGTCAGTCTGACTTATGACGACGGAATTGAAGTCTGGTTGAATGGCTGTACGGTTGTCTCGAACCCTTCAGGTGGATCGGCCAGTGCCGTGTTAAGGATTCAGCCTGGCGAGAACCGCCTGCTTGTCAAGTTGTTCAACTTGACCGCCGGCTGCGGCTTATCTTTCAAATTCACTGACGCTCCGGTCATGCCGGCCAGCATGAACCCCGAGGCTCTGCGGCTGGCGATTGAGGATCTCGCCCGGAGTTTTCCGGGCCAATACACGCGCGGGGCGGAGTTCTTGAAACGGCTGGAACCGCTGGAAGAAAAGCCTGACGAGGCGGCCTTCCGCGCCTTGGAGCGCGAGGCATTGCTGGCGAACCCGCTCTTGAACTTTGACCGGCTGCTGCTGGTCAAACGCGGTGCGAATCAACTCGGACTCCCGCAGAACTGGCAGGTCAACTCCTCGACCGGGCGCTATGGCTACGATAACGAGATCGCCATCCTGTCGCCGGTCGGACCCAATGGAAAGCTGACGACGTTTTATAAACCCGAAGGCGGCAAGTTCGTCGGCGACCTCGACCTGCATTTCGATGCGGACAAGATGCTGTTCTCGTCCGTCACCAAGGACAACAGTCATTGGCAGGTGTTTGAGATTGATGCCGAAGGCAAGAATGTCCGGCAGGTGACGCCCGACACGACGACGTTCGACAACTTCGACGCCTGCTATCTCCCCGACGGCCGGATTGATTTCGTTTCGACCGCCTGCTTTCACGGCGTGCCGTGTGTGGGCGGCGGCGACCCGGTCGGAAACATGTATCAGTTGAGCGCCGACGGCAAGACCGTTCGCCGCCTGACCTTCGACCAGGACCAGAACTGGTGCCCGACCGTGCTGAACAGCGGACAGGTTATGTACACCCGCTGGGAATACAGCGATTCGGCGCACTATCACTCGCGGCTCCTGTTTCGCATGAATCCGGACGGGACCGACCAGAAGGCCTACATGCACAGCAACTCGTACTGGCCGAACTCGACGTTTTATGCGCGCCCGGTTCCGGGCAGCACGACAAAGTTTGTGGCCATCATCTACGGCCATCATGGCGTGCCGCGGATGAGCGAACTCGCGCTGTTCGATCCGGGCGAGGGCAGGCACGAGCCGAAACCCTCGGACCAC
>CAZXVN010000115.1:0-6737 GCA_964643945.1 uncultured Lentisphaeraceae bacterium
AACCTGATGGACCTGATCAGCAAGCTCTGACGGGGCTTCGAGCTGGAAAGCCCCCGCCCGCGAAGCGGGAACAAACGAGAGGGGTAACTTCTCAAATTGAGCGTTGAGCGTTGAACGTTGAGAGTTCAACTCTCAACGCTCAACGCTCAAGTTGTAGGGAGGGCGACCCTTGTGAACAAGCTTTGCATCTTCATCGGGATGACGGTTCTAGGCTGGGCCGGCTGGTGGTTGGGCGCGAAGATCGGGTTCATGACCGGCTTTCTTCTCAGCGGCGTCGGCAGCCTGGCGGGCGTCTATCTGGGCTGGCGGGTGTGGCGCGATTACCTTGGATAAGAAAGCAGGGACGGCTCGGCGAGCCGTCCCTGCCTCTGTCTATTCTGACCCCTGAACCCTGACCCTTATACCGTCCAGGGTGCGCGGTACTCACGCGTCAGCCAATGGGGGTCGCCTGTGCCGCCGGTGAAGGCGAACGTGGCGGGATCCCAGAGGATCTTCGCGTGGTGGTAGTAGGCCTGATTCATCAGATGGCAGCAGATCGCCGAGCGCCCGCCGACCTGTTCGCTGGTGATCGGCCTCTGACGGCTCTTGACGCAATTCAGGAAATCGGTGACGTGCGATTTGCTGACAGTGAGCTTGATCTTGGCATCCTTCAGAAACTCTTTCTCGGCCTTCTGCACCTGGGCCTCGCAGGACGAGCCGTCCTCACGCTTGGTGAATTTGGATATCTGCTGGCCGTTGCGTGTGAAGGTAAATCCGCCGCGGTTGACTTGCACCTCGCCCTCGGTGCCGAAGAAGCCCACGCCGAAGCCGTCCTTGTGGGTTACGGTCACGCCGTTCGCGTAGACCAGCGTGGCCCCGCGTTTCTCGCCAGCCTTCTCAGGCGGGCGGACGGCGACGGGGCCGCTGTTGTCCATGCCCAGCCCCCACTGCGCGATATCGAGATGATGCGCGCCCCAGTCCGTCACCATGCCGCCGCCGAACTCGCGGTAACTCCGCCAGTTCGGAAAGTGTTTGTGCAGGCCGCGCGGGCTGAGCGTGGAATTGTAGGGAATTTTCGGTGCTGGCTCCCGCCACATGTCCCAGTCGAGCCCAGGCTCCAGAGTCTCCTCTTTCAAGTCATACGGCTTGCCGGGGTCGCCGAAACTGCACTCGACGCGCTGCACTTTGCCGATGGCGCCGTTCTGGACCAGCTCGCAGGCGACGCGGAACTCTTTCAACGAGCGCTGCATCGAGCCGGTCTGCAGGACGCGCTTGTTGGCGTCCACGGCCTTGATGACTTCGGTCGCCTCGTGGATGTTATGGGTCAGCGGCTTTTCACAGTAGACGTCCTTGCCGGCTCGCAGCGCCGCGAGCGTGATGACCGCGTGCCAGTGGTCGGGCGTGGCGATGCACACCAGATCAATGTCTTTGCGCGCGAGCAGTTCTCGGAAGTCGGTGTACGCTTTACAATCCGGTGTGCCTTGGGCCGGGTTCTGCGTGTAATGCTCGTCCACCTTGTTTTTGGCGTCCTCGCGGCGCGTGGTGTCCACATCGCAGACGGCAAGCACCTGCACGTCCTGGTGCAGGAAGTTCGAGAGCAGGCCGCGCGACTGCTTGCCCATGCCGATAAAGCCCATGCCGGCCCGGCTGTTGGGTTTGGTTTCCGCGCTCCAGATGTGCGACGGAAGGATCAGGGGCATGCCGGCGATCGCCGCGCCCTTGAGAAAGTTTCGACGGTTTGTGGCCATGGTGTGAAAAGCCTCACTTCATACAGGGTTTGACTTGGAAATGCAGGGTTGTCGGCTGACGCGCGACATTGATCTGCTTCTCAAGATCGGCGATCTGTTTGTCGAGTTCGGCCAGGCGCTCCGGAGTGCCGTTGGCCAGTTGGACGTTGCGCCAGCGCTCGAAATAGACGTTGTTTTTCTTGAACACCAGGTCGAGTACCTGCTGGGCCTGCTGCGCGCCGGGCGTGGCGACGGTCGCGAGGTTGAAGCCCTTGGCCAACTCTTCCTTGGAGAGCGTTGCGACGGTTGTGCCGTTGATCGACACCTCGTAACGGGCGGCTTTGAGCCCCTCGACCTTCAACAGGTAACGGTTGAGGTCGTCGGTGACCGGGGCGAGTTGAAGCGCGGACACCGCGCGTGCGTCGACGGGCATCGGCAGAGCCTTGTCCAGCCGGTCGAAGCTTAACACGCCGTCTGCGATCTTCACGTTGGTGATGGCGCACTGTTTCTGGCAGGAGAGTTTGCTGCGGAACCAGTGCGAGACGTCAAAGCCTGCGCAGGAGACCAGCGCGGGCGCGTTCAGCCCTTTGAGGATGGCCCAAGCCATGATCGTGTGGCCGGCCGGGCCGGGATGGACCGCGTCGCCGCCGCCGATGAGGGCGTCGGGATTCGCGGCGCGGGCTTTCATCATGATCGCCAGGTACGGGTCGAACTGGTCGACGAAGGCTGCGCCCTCTTTGGCCGCGACCTCTTTGATGCCGTCCGAGAATTTGCGCAACGCCTGGTTTTTGACATCCTTGTCGGGATCAGGGCGCTTGTCCTCGATCGGCTGGGTCGTCAGCAGGGCTACCCTCGCACCGTTTTTCTTGAGCACGTTGGCGAGTTCTTTTTGGCTGCGGACATGCGCCCGGAAGATGTCTGGGCGAAAAGCCTGATAGGCGTGGTCGTTCATGCTGAAATCGATGGTCACGGCGGTGGGTTTGAGCGGCAGAACATCGCGCGCAAGACCCGCGCCGACTGCCTTGGCGACCATTTCGTCAAGCACGGCGTTGGTCGCCGCGAAGAGCGCGTTCTCGTCCGGGTGGGCGCGCTGACGCAACCAGGCGGTGTCACCGCCCCAGCCGACATTGCGGAAGGTGAATGCGGCGGACGGGAAGCGGGTCAAAATATAAGCTTCGATATAGGTGGTGTAAAGCCTCTGTTCGGTGATGCTGTCTCCCAGGAAAACGACCGAGTCCTTATCTTTGAAGAAGAACTCCTTTTGCGGCGTTTCACACCGGGCTAAAGTTCCGGCCAGTAACACACATCCGACCAGCGTCATTCGCATGTTCATCAACACTCTCCTTGTATCCTTTGTTTGGTTTTGCCAGCAGCGGACGCGCGTCCCCCGAACCCAGGCTGAAGCATGTGTAAACAATACCGTGAACGCCCGCGCCTGTCGAGCCTGGATACTGATTCGGGCAAGAGCCAGGATTCTGCTTACAATCGACGGTTAGGCTCTGGTAATCTGAAAAGACACATGCAGTACACGGAACGGTTATTTCGGCCGCCGGCGGAGGCGGAGAGCCTGATTTTCCAAGTGGCGCTGGGGTGTCCGCACAACACCTGCCGCTTTTGCGCGATGTACAAGGGCGTGCCGTACCGCGTGCGGCCGCAGGAGGAGGTGCTGGACGAGTTCGCGCAGGCCGCGCGGCGGCATCCTCAGGAGCGGCGCATCTTTCTGGCGGATGGGGACGTCATGGCGCTCTCATTCGAGCGGCTGCGCGTGATGCTGGAGGCGTTGAACCGGCTCTTCCCGCACTTGGCGCGTGTGAACCTCTACGCCAACGGCAGCTCGATCCTGGCCAAGAGCGCCGCAGAGTTGGAGACGTTGAGGCAGCTCAAGGTGAACACGCTCTATGTCGGGATCGAGAGCGGCGACGAGGAATTGCTGAGGAAGGTGGGTAAGGGCGAGACCGCAGCGGGCATGTGCGAGGCGGTACAGCGCGCGCAGGCCGCGGGTCTGAAAGGCTCGGTGATGGTGCTGCTGGGGCTCGGCGGGCGCGAAGGCTCGGCGCGTCATGCTGAAGCGACGGCGGCGATTCTGAACCGCATGCAGCCTCGTCTGCTGTCGGCCTTGCGCTTGGTGGATGTGCCGGGCACGGCGATGTACAAGGGGTATCAGACGGTGTCGGAGTACGAAGCCGTGAGCGAACTGGTCTGCCTGTTGCGCGGGTTGGAGTTGGAAAAGACCGTTTTCCGCGCGAACCACACCTCGAATCCCGTGCCGCTCGAAGGCCGGTTCCCCAAAGACCGCGACGCGCTCATCTCCTTGCTGGAAACTCTCTTGCCGCGGCTTGACAAGACCGGTCCTGGGAGGCTACCGTTTTATTTGTGAAAGACAGTATGGAAGGTTCGGGATGTTGATCGGTTGTGTCGCACCCAGCCCATCTATGGTAAAATCACTACCACATGTTGAAAAATGACGAACAGGGAACAAAGTGTGATGCTGTATCGAGTTAAAAGGCGGGCCGTTCTCTTGACCTTGATGTCCCTTGGGCTTGTTACTGCCTGCGCGGCAGACGGCGTTCCGGCTGACGCGGCGTGGCAAGCCCGGGTGGAAGCCGACTGGCTTCTGCAGGATGCGAAACGCCTCGCGAAGCCGGGTCCGGCCGCGTCCTGTGAGTCAGACGCGGCGGGCGCCGTGGACGGCGTGAAGGACGGCCTGTGGGGTTTTCATACGGAGCTTGAGAAGGATCCCTGGTGGCAGGTGGATCTGAAGCAAACGGTTGAACTTGAGCGGGTGGTGATCTGGAACCGCTGCGATTCGCCCATGGCGGCCCGCAATTCCCGAATCCAACTGCTGGGGTCGGAAGACGGAAAGTCTTTCAAGCCGCTCTATCAGCACGACGGCACGGTGTTCTTAGGTTTTACGGACAACCGGCCGCTGTCCATCCCGTTGCATGGAGCAAAGGCGCGTTTCCTGCGGCTGGCGCTGTCCGGCACCAGCTATTTCCATCTGGACGAAGTGGAGGCGTTTGGGACTGGTTCTAGCCAGAACCTCGCGCTCGGCAAGCCTGCCACGCAGAGCAGCCTGAGCCAGTGGTCCGTTGCGCACCGCCGGTCCGCCGCGGAAACAGGAGCTGGTTACCCGCTCGCACGGGTGCTCGAACAAGGCATGAAACTCGCGGCCAGCCAGCGGCGACTGGGCGCGAAGGTGGACCCTGCCGAACGCGAACTCCGCGAAATCGCGCGCCGGGATGCCGCGGCGGACATGGACGCCCAGACCCGCCGCGAATTATACTTCCGCGCCCGCTGGACCGTCCGCGAAATGGCGTTGGCCAATCCTTTGCTTACCTTCGGCTCGCTGCTCTTTGTGAAACGCGCGCCCGGCATGTTCCCGCACATGAGTGACCAGCATTACGGCTGGTGGTCACGCGGCGGCGGCGGCATCTGCGTGCTCGACGGCTTCAAGACCGGCGCGCCGCGCGTGCGTTGCCTGACGAGCGATATGCCGGAAGGCAGCTTCATGGGGCCGGACCTGTCATTCGACGGAAAAAAGCTGCTCTTCGCTTACTGCCGTTTTCATCCGGAACTCGCCGCCGAACCTAACAAGGCGGACAAGGCGCGCGTGCCGGAGGATGCTTTTTATCACATTTACGAGATGAACATGGACGGTTCCGCCCGCCACCCTCTCACCCGCGGGAAGTACGATGACTTCGATGCCCGCTATCTGCCCGGCGGCGAGTTGGCCTTCGTCTCGACACGCAAAGGCACTGCGATCCAGTGCAGCCAGTGGTTTTCCGACTCGACGCGCGACGCGGACCATCCCGACAGTTACGTCCGCTGCGGCGGGGACAACTTCCGCCCGGTGCCGGTCTTCACGCTGCACGGCATGGATGCCGACGGACGCAACCTGCGCCCGCTCTCCGCGTTCGAAAACTTCGAGTGGTCGCCGAGCGTGGCCAACGACGGCCGCCTGCTTTATACGCGCTGGGATTACATCGACCGCTTCAACGGGCATTTTTTCAGCCTGTGGTCGGCCAACCAGAACGGTTCCAACCCGCAGCTTGTCTATGGCAATTACACGGTGAAACCCCAGGTGAAGATCGAGGCCCGCGCCATCCCCGGCTCATCGAAGATCGCCTTCATTGCCGCCGCGCACCATTCCATCTACGGCGGGTCGCTTTGCCTTCTAGACCGCAACGCCGGCACCGAAGGTGATGTGCCGCTCACGCGCCTGACACCGGAAGTGCCCTTTCCGGAAACCGAGGCGAATGTGGATCAATATTTCGCCAACCCGTGGCCGCTCTCGGAGGAATACTTCCTCGTCAGTTGGTCCAGCCAGAAACTGCCGCCGCATTGCCGCGCTTCGGAAGAACAGAACCCGCGCAACTCTACGGGGATCTATCTGCTAGACGCCTTCGGCAATCTGGAGCTGCTTTATCGCGATGACGGAATCTCCAGCGCCTCGCCGATGCCCGTCGCATCGCGCCCGCGTCCGCTGGCGCAGGCGAATCTCGCCGAGCGCGACGGGCCGCAGGAAGGCTGCGTGCTGATGCAGGATGTGTATCGCGGACTCGACGGGGTGCCGCGCGGCACCGTGAAACAGCTTCGGCTGGTGGCCGTGCCGCCGAAAGTGCAGCCGCACATGAACCAGCCTAACCTCGGCGTCTCGGCGGAGGACCCGGGAAAATTTGTCCTCGGAACCGTTCCGGTGGAAGCGGACGGCTCGGCCTATTTCCGCCTGCCGTCCGGCCTGCCGGTGTTCTTCCAGGCGCTGGGCGAACGCGGTGTCGCCGTGCAGACGATGCGCACACTGACCTATGTCTTGCCCGGCCAGACGCTGGCGTGCATCGGCTGCCACGAGCACCGCGGCTCCGCCCCGCCCGCTGACAAGCTGACGCTCGCCGCCGCCCGCCCGCCATCGCCCATCACGCCCGGCCCTGCGGGCTCCTGGCCGCTGCGCTTTGATCAGCTCGTCCCGCCGGTGCTCTACAAGAGCTGCGTTGACTGTCACCGCCCCGGGCCCAACGACGCAGGGGCCGCCGG
>CAZXVN010000116.1:0-5369 GCA_964643945.1 uncultured Lentisphaeraceae bacterium
ACAATGGGCGGACTACGACGTCACTGTGCCTGCGGCGGGAGCGTATGAGATCACGGTGAAGGCGGCGTGCATCAACGCGGACCAGGTGCTGGAGGTCTGCTCCGGGACCAACGTGCTCGCCAAGGTGGAGATCCCTTTGCAGTTTGGGGTGTGGGGTGTGTCCAAGCCCGTGGAGATCAAGCTGAAACCGGGGCGCCAGACACTGCGGGTCCAGACCCCGGTGAGCATGAAGAACGCTGAGAATCACATGCGCAACATGGCGCTCAAGTGGTTCGAGCTGAAGCGAAAACAGGGCGCTTGAACAGCAACAGAAAGGGCAGCTATCCGTGGCAACATGCTTTATCCTGAACGCCCTGCCGGTGGCGTTCTACGGGCCGGTCTACAAAGCTCACGCGGCCGATGGCGGCAAGCTGGTCATCCGCTTCGACCATGTCGGCAAGGGGCTGACCGTGGCCAAAGGCGGCGTGGCAGGCAAGCCGCAGGGCTTCGCGCTGGCGGGCGAGGACGGCAAGTATGTCTGGGCGGACGCAACGGTTGAGGGCGACACGGTGGTTCTTGCCAGCGACAAGGTGGCGAAGCCGGTCGCGGCCCGGTACGCGTGGTCCGGTTCGCACCGGTGGGCGAACCTGTTCAACAAGGACGGCCTGCCGGCCCCGCCTTTCAGGACAGACGCGCCTGCAAAATCGTACACAGGACACGATGAAGTCGCGGACATCGGATTATTCAATCAACACCTAAGTGAGGGATCGAGGTGAAAAGTGACCAGCGTATTAATTTTCACAGTTGGATTGATACTCGTTGGTACTGGACTATGGTCCATGTCAAAGTGGATTGTATGTTGCGCTAAAATTGGAATGCGATTCTTCCACATTCAACACATGTGTTCGCATCAACTGCCGGCTATTGGTTTGCTGAGGGTGTCTTCTTGAACGATTACGATTAGGATAAGGATTACGATTATGAATGGAAGCGCCGCCTCCTAATCCTAATCGTGTTCTTAATCGTAATCCGCTCAAGTTGCCGCCCGCTGGCGCGGCTTCACGCGGGCGTTGGTCGTTGGGCGTTCCCGTCCAAGGTGCGCGAGACGGCCTGGCCTTCGGGGCCGAGCGCGGCGCGCGAGGAGCCGCAGGCTGCGAGCACCTGGTCGGCGGTGCGGAAGTGGCACTTGCAGGTCTTGAGCAGAATCTCGGGTCCGGACTTCTTGACCAGCTCGGCGGCCGAGGCCCTGACCTGTTCGGAAGCGCCTTTGTACGCTTGGATGCCGTAGGTCTCTCCCAGCTTTCCGAGCCCGCGCAGAAAGGCCTCGCGGGCGAGCACGGAGGCCGCCGCCACGGCGATGTCCGACTCCGCCTTGTGGCGCTGCTCCAGCTTGATCGAGCGGCCTTTTTTCATCAGCGCGCGCTCGATCACCTGTTTGGCGCCGAACTGGTCGGCGACCGCGCGCGGGCAGTCGGGCACGGTCTCCATCAGGTTTTCGATGCAGCGGGCGTGGGCCCAGGCCAGCAGGGTGTTCACGTTGCGCATCTTGGCGTAGAGGCGGTTGTAGGCCTCCGGGCCGATCGTGACCAGCGAGAAGCGTTTGGGCCCGAGGAGCTGGCGGGTCTTGTTGCCGATGAAGAAGACCGCCTTGTCGGTGAGCTGCTTGCAGTCCTTCACGCCGAGGTCCTGCATGGCGTGGGCGAGGTCGGGGTCCACATAGACCGCGCTGGCCACGAGCGGCCCGAAGAAGTCGCCTTTGCCGCTTTCGTCGATGCCCATATGCGGGGCGACGAGGTCGGGGTTGAGGAGTTCCTCGTAGCCCACGGTGGCCGCCAGCAGCACGTTGGGCTCGAGGAAAAAGAGTACGAAGTCCTCCGCGCCTTTACCCTGGACCAGGCACTTGCCGCTTTTGTAGAGGTTGACGACGCAGTCCTGGGCTTCGACCGCGATGATTGTATGGGGCACCTCTTTGCGCTTATAATTGCCCATGTTGAGCAGGATCTTCAGCGACTCCTGCTGCTCTTTGTTGAGGACGAACGTGTACGAATTCTTTTTTGTTTCCATCGCGTGTTCATTACACCACAAGCGTACGGGGGTGACAAGCGGGAACACACAGCTTGGCCTTCCAACATTCCTCCTTTTAATTCCCTGCCCCAATGTGATTTAATATCGCCCACATCTATTAAGGGAGTCTGTCATGTCTCTTTCCTGCTGGTGTTATCTGCTGGGGTTCATCTGCGTCTTGCTGGGCACGTCCATTGTTGCCGCGCCTGCACCGCTATCCCGTTTCTACAACGCGCTGCCGCGCAGCGTGGCCGCAGGCCGGATCCTGAGTACGATTGCCTGGATCTGGGCAGGCTACGCGCTCTGGATCATGCAACTCGACTTTCTTGTGCCGTTCAGGAAATTTTTGCCCATCGCCGTGTTGACCTGCATTCCCCTCACGTGGTATTGGCTCGACAATTTGCTGACCTGCCGCGCGTTCGGCAGCCTGCTGGTGCTTTTCCCGTATGAGCTGCTACACACCGCCCGCGTGCATCCTTCGCCGTGGAGGCTGGTGGTCGCCACTCTCGCCTACCTCTGCATCTTCAAAGGCATGGTCCTGATCCTCTACCCGTGGAAGATGCGAAAGGCGACCGTCTGGTTCACCCAGCGCCCCGTGCTCTTCCGGCTCGGAGGTGCGCTCAACGCGTTGCTTGGACTCTTCCTCATCGGCCTCGGCGCCACGGTCTTGCGCTAAGCCCTCTGTTTGGCGCTGGGAGTGTGCAGAGGGATATGGCAGAAGGCGTCCACCGAAAACTCGGCGAGATCGGACAGCACCCAGTCGGCGGCTGAGAGATCCTGCGGGTGGGCATAATCGCGCGCGAGTGCCACACACCACATGCCGGCGGCTTTTGCGGCCATGACGCCGGCGCGGGAATCTTCGAACACGAGACAGTTTAACGGGTCGACGCCGAGGCGATGTGCGCCCAACAGAAAGCCTGCGGGCGAGGGTTTGCCGGGCGCGTAATCTTCCGCGCCGAGCACGAATCGCACATGCGTGGTCGCGTCGAGAAGCCGTACAGCCTCTTCTACATCGGCATGCGGCGAGCCTGAGACGATAATCACGGGGTAGTCGTTCGACAAGGTTTTAAGCAACTTGGCTGATGAGTGGATGATGACGTTCTCGCTCTGATTGCGCAACGTCAGATACACGTCGCGCAACCCTTCGGCCATCGCATCAATCGAGAGGGCGGCGAGCAGGGGGAAACGGGATGTGAGCGTGCGGTAGATGTCGGTCCAGGAGTGGCCGAAGACGATGCGCAACACGGTTTCTTTAGAACAGTCGCACCGATGGCCGGCGAGGTAAAGCCGCAGGGCCTCTGCCCACAACAGTTCCGTGTCGATCAGCGTGCCGTCCAAATCAAAGATAAAGGCGCGCAGGTTCATGCCGTGCAACAGCATTTCTTGTATTTCTTGCCGCTCCCGCAGGGGCAAGGATCGTTCCGGCCGATCTTGGGCTGGTCACGACGCACCGGATCGGGGCCGGATATTTTGCCGTCGATGAAAAACCATTCGCCGTTGAGCTTGGCGAATTCCGCACGCTCGTGGTGGTCGAACTTCGCGTCGTTGACCGAATAGTGGGCGAGAAACTCCACGACGCCCGTCTCTTCCTGCTCGCCGCCGCCTTCCTCGGAAAGAATCTCAATGCCGGTCCACTTGGCCGACTCCGCCCATTTGCGGCTGCTTTCGGCGTCAAACTCTTTGCGGACTTTGGGGCCGGAGGTCCTGTACAGATAATCGACAGAACCTGTGGCGTAGGCGCAATACCTTGAACGCATCAGGGCTTTGGCGGTCTTGGGCTTTTGGCGCTCGAGCAGGAAAGGTTCGCAACAGAGCTCAAAAGCAAGACCGCTTCCGCAGGGGCACAGATCACTCATCAACACATCCTCCGATCATGGGTGCCTGGCACGGGAGTGTTCCTGTTGGCACTGAACCATTTAATTTACAGAAAGGTTTCCGGTATCGCAATGCAGAAAAACAAGATTACGCAATGAAACGCATGACGCCCCAATAAAGGGTATGGTTGATCGCAAGGGCGTAGAGCGAGGCGAAGAAGTCATCAATGACGATGCCGATGCCGCCGCGGATCGCCTGCAGCTGTCGTGCAGGCGGCGGCTTGATAATGTCGCACACCCGCGCCACCACGAAGCAGAGGGGGATGAGCCACAGGTGCTGCGACAGCGGCAGTCCGATGACACAGATGGGAAACAGCATCCACTCGTCCGCGCAAATGCGCCCGTCGTCTTTCTTTCCAAGCACGCCTTCGGCCACGTCACAGATGGGGACGGCGAGGAAGGTCATGCCGAGACAGACGAGCATTTGCAGCGGCAGGTGCTGTTGCGTCACCCATAACGCGAGCAGCACGCCGGGAAGCGAGCCGAACGTTCCGGGCGCGAACGGAGCGATCAGGCCCAGCCCGAACCCCGTGGCGGTGAAAACGGACATTTTCTGCCAAAACGTCGTGCCTGGAAGCGTCAGCTTTTTCACATTTTCCTTTCTCGCCCGCGTTCTTGATGGGTCATAGGTATTTCGCGGCGGCTGCGGCGAGGAGGCTGCGTTCGCTTTGATGCAGCGTGACGTGGCCGTGTAGCGGCAGCTCTTTCATGCGCTCGGCCGCATAGATGAGGCCGTTGCTGGAGGCGTCGAGATAGGGGTTGTCGATCTGGTAGGGGTCGCCGGTGAGAATCACCTTTGAGCCTTCACCCGCCCGGCTGACCACGGTCTTCACCTCGTGCGGCGTGAGGTTCTGCGCCTCATCGATGATGATGAACTGCTTGGAGATCGAACGGCCACGGATATAGGTGAGCGCTTCCAACTCCAGTGTGTCGGTGTCGAGCAACTGGGTGATCCGCTCCTGAGGGCTCAAGAGCTTGGGCTGCTTTTTGGCTCCAGACGGCGGCAGGTCGGGCAAGTGCTTGCGCAAAAGGTAATCGAGGTTGTCAAAGATCGGCTCCATCCAGTGCGAGAGCTTCTCCTCTTTGTTGCCGGGCAGATAGCCGATGTCCTTGCCCAGGGGCACGATGGGACGCGAGACCAGAATGCGGTCGTAAAGGTGTTCGCGTTGCACGAGGTGCAGACCTGCGGCGAGGGCGAGCAGCGTTTTTCCCGTACCCGCCTGACCCACCAGCGTGACGATGCTGACTGAAGGATCCATGAGAAGTTCCAACGCCATGCGTTGCTCGACATTGCGGGATTGAATACCGTAGACCGTGTCGATGGCGAGGTTGATCTCCGCGAGGGTCCGGTTCGGAGAGACGCGTGCGATGGCCTTCATCTCCGGATTCTCGGCGGCGGTCAACGCGAGGAACATGTTGGGGTAGCACTTCGTGGGCAAGGACGAGAGCACC
>CAZXVN010000117.1:0-6337 GCA_964643945.1 uncultured Lentisphaeraceae bacterium
ATACCGTGTGGCACCGGCTGAGGCGCAGGCGCGCGATTTCGAGCAGATACCGCCGGAAGAGGTTGCGAATGCCATGGCTGCCGTCATAGACAACCTCTTCACCTGCACGGAAGAGGTTCTCTATCGCGAAACCCTGAAACAACTCGACTTGAGCACAAAGGTTTTAACTGAGCGCGTCACGAACCATTTCGCATGCGCGCGGGTTGCGCTGGCGCAATCAGGCCGCGTAACCGCCAAAGGAAGCGCCTTCTCGCGTGCCACATAGGAAAAGGATCACGTATCCTGAGCGATGGAGTTGATCTTTTTGTCGACGCCGAAAACGAGGAGCTTGTCGTCCGGCAGGATGACCTCGTCTGGCGTGGGGATGATGATGGTGCGCGGCTGGGCGGGATCCTCGGCGAGGCGGCGGACACAGAGCACGGTGACGCCGAAGTTTTTGCGCACCTCGGCCTCGGCGAGGGTTTTGTTCTTGAGCGATTCCGGCACGTCGATTTCGGCGACGCTGAAGCCGTCTGAGATTTCGAAGAGGTCGACGGAGCCTTTGGAGAGGAGCGTGCGCGCGAGGTGTTTGGCGCAATCGCGGTTGGGGTAGATCACCAGGTCGGCGCCGACGCGCTTGAGGATTTGGCCATGCTTGTCGGAGTTGGCCTTGGCCACGACGGTGGGCACGCCGAGCTCCTTGCAGTTCACGGTGGCCAGAATGCTGCCCTCGAGGTTGTTGCCGATGGCGACAACCACCACGTCGCACTCTTGGAAGCCTGCGTCTTCCAGCGTGCGCACGTTCGAGGCATCGCCTTCGACCGCTTTGGTCACGAACTCAGAGAACTCTTGGATGATCTCGCGGTTCTGGTCGATCAGCAGGACTTCCGCGCCTTGCTCCGCGAGACTTTCCGCGAGCGATGCGCCGAGGCGGCCCGCGCCGATAATGCCGATGCGTTTCATAACAGGTTCCGGGGTTCAGGGTTTAGCGGGCAGGCGCAAGCGCCTGCCCTTACGTTTTAGCCGACGACGATTTCTTCTTCCGGGTAGCGGATGCGCTGATTCTCCTCGCGGGTGCCGATGAGGAGGGCGACGGCCAGCGGGCCGAGTCGACCTACGTACATGCAGACAATGATAACCCATTGCCCCGCCAGCGACAAGGTTGGCGTGAGATTAATGGAAAGGCCTACGGTAGCAAAAGCGGAGACGGTTTCGAAGAGCAGTTTCGAGGAGTCGTCCGGCTTCAGCGGGGTTTCGGTCCAGAGCAGGATGCCAAAGGCAGTCAGAATCGTCGAGACGGAGAGGAGGAAGATGACGAGGGCTTCGCGCACGATGGTGTTGGGGACGGTGCGGGAGAAGATGACCGTCTCGCTACGGTTTTTGCAGATGGCGAAGATCGTCATGATCAGCACGACCATCGTGGTGGTCTTGACGCCGCCTGCGGCTGATCCGGGAGAGCCGCCTATGAGCATGAGCAGGGAGGTCGTAAAGCGGGTGGCGTCTGTAACCTGCCCCATGTCGACGACATTGTACCCGGCGGTGCGCGGGGTGATGGACTGGAAGAGCGAACAGGTGATCTTGTTCAACAGGGTCAGGTCTTTGAGTGTGTTGTCCCACTCTTGGCACAGGAACGTGATCGCGCCAATCGTGATCAGCAGGAGCGTGGCCATGAGGGCGATCTTGGAATGCAGGGTGACGCGCCCGCGCATCCTGAGGTTGCGGCGCCAGAATTTGGTGGTGATGAGGTTGTAGAGAACAAGGAAACCGAGGCCGCCGAAAACGATCAGCAGGTCCATGACGCCCAGGAAGAAGGGGTCGCTCTGGAAGGGGATCAGGTTGTCGCGGTGCAGGGAGAAGCCCGCGTTGCAGAAGGCGCTGACGGAGTGGAAGACCGCGTAATAGACGGGCGGCCAAGGGCCGGGCGGCATCTGCAACTCGGGGGCGTGAAGCAGGTAGCGCGTCCAGAGAAAGAAAGCCCCGACGCCTTCGATGAGAAACGTGAGCCCCATGGTCCAGCGCAGCAGGACACGCAGGTCATTGACCTCGTCAATGCCGTATGAACTCATCAAGACAAATTCGTTCTGCACGCTGAGGCGGCGTCCGACGAGCACCAGCAGGAAGGTCCCGAAGGTGGTGATGCCGAGGCCGCCGAGCTGGATGAGCGTGAGCACGACGAGTTGGCCGAAGAGCGTGAGCTCCGTGCCGATGTCGATGACGGAAAGTCCGGTGACGCAGGTGGCGCTGGTCGCGGTGAAAAGCGCGGCCACGGGTTCTGTGCCGCGGCCATTGGTGTTGGCGATGGGCAGGGTGAGCAAAAAAGCGCCGGCGAGGATCGCGGACAAGAAGCCCAAGGCCATGAGCCACTGAGGGCTCAGCCGCTGGAAGAAGGGCTCTCGTTTCACAGGTTTGTGCATGGAAATGACAATACGCCACAAGGGGTATGCCACAGGTGCGCGAAGAAAACGCGCTTATCTTCTCACATTCCCGCGAAAGGGGTCAATTCTTAACCTTGCAGGCGGGCGGCGCGCTCTTCGATGTTCGCCCAGCGCGTGACGGCGGCCTCGAGCGAGGCTTCGGCCTGCGGAAGCCGGACTTTGGCGGCGTCGACCGTGCCAGGCGATTTCTGGTAGAGTGTGATATCGCACAGGGTGGCGTGCAGGGCGGCGATCTCGGACTCGAGTTTTTCGATGAGGCGGGGCAGTTCTTGGCGCTCGCGTTGTTCTTTGTAGCCGAGGCGGTCGGGGTTGCGCTGCAGGGAAGAAAGGCGGGCTGCTGCGGAATCGGGCTTCTTGGGCATCCCCTGTTCGGGCGCCGGGCGCTGGCGCAGCCAGTCGGCGTAGCCGCCGGGGTAGAGGCCGACGTTGCCGCTGCCGTCCAACACAAAGGTGCTGGTGACCACATTGTCGAGGAAGGTCCGGTCGTGGCTGATCAGCAGCAAGGTGCCGGCGTAGCCGAGGATCTGCTCCTCGAGCAGCTCGAGGGTCTCGATGTCGAGGTCGTTGGTGGGCTCGTCCATGACCAGCAGGTTGCCGGGCTGAAGGAAGAGCTTGGCGAGCAGCAGGCGCGCGCGCTCGCCGCCGGAGAGGGCTTTCACGGGGGTTCGGGCGCGATCGGAGGAGAAGAGAAAATCCTCGAGATAGCCGTAGACATGTTTGCGCACGCCGCCGATCACGACATCGTCCTTGTCAGCCGCGAGGTTGTGGAGCACCGTGGCTTCGAGGTCGAGCTGGGCGCGGAGCTGGTCGAAGAAGGCGATCTGCACACGGGCTCCGGCGGTGACGCTTCCGTGGGTGGGTGTGAGGCAGCCGCAGAGCAGGTTGAGCAGGGTGGTTTTGCCGGAGCCGTTGGGCCCGATGATGCCGATGCGTTCGCCGCGCAGGACTTTGGCGGAAAAATCGCGGATGACGGGTTCGGCACCGGGGTAGGCGAAGGTGACGTTCCTGATTTTGAGCACCTGCGCGCCCGAGGCCTCGCCGGCGTCGAGCTGGAGGCGGCTGACCCCCGGCTGCGTGCGGCGCTGCCTGAACTCCTCGCGCAGCTTGAGGAGGGCTGCCACGCGGCCTTCATTGCGGGTGGTGCGGGCCTTGACGCCGCGGCGGATCCACGCTTCCTCTTGGGCGAGCTTCTTGTTCTTGCGCTCCCAGAATACGGTTTCATCGCTCAGCAAATCGAGTTTGCGCTGGACAAAGGTGGCGTAGTCGCAGTCCCAGCCCGCGAGTTGGCCGCGGTCGAGATCCAGCACCTTGACCGCGACGCGCTTGAGAAAGGAGCGGTCATGGGTGACGAAAAGGCAGGCGCAGCGGCTCTTTTGCAGAAAGGTTTCGAGCCACTCGATGGAGTCGATGTCGAGGTGGTTGGTGGGCTCGTCAAGCAGGAGCAGGTGAGGGTCGGATGTCAGGGCGCGCGCGAGCAGGACGCGGCGGCGCATGCCGCCTGAAAGGGTGTTGAAGGGGGCTTCGCCATCGAGCCCGAGCTGGGTGAGGAAGAGGGCTGCGCCGGGGTGGTGGGTGTCGTGCCTGTCGGCGTCGAGGCCTTGCTCAACGATGTCGGCAACGGTGCCGTCGAGGTCGCCGGGGACGTCTTGGGTCAGGTAGGCTGCCCGCAGGCCGGGCTGGCGGATGAGCTCGCCGGAGTCGGGGTGGATCAGCCCCGCGATGAGTTTAAGCAGGGTGGACTTGCCCTCGCCGTTGCGTCCGGTGATGCAGGCGCGGTCGCCGGGTTCGATGCTGAAGCTGACGGCGTCGAGCACGGGGGGGCCGCCATACTGGATGCTCACATCGCGTAAAGAGATCAGGGCCATAAGGGTTGGAGGTGTGAAAGGTTGGAAGGATGGAGAAAGCTGAAAAGGCGCGAAGTTTAGCACAAAGGCGCACAGACACGAAGGAGAGAAAGTGGAGCATCGTTGAAAAAAGGGGATCGAAAAAAAAGAGTAAAAAAAGAATAAAAAGTTTGCTTTCAAGCGAAAGTCGTCCTACGCTGAAGAAAATCTTTTCATTACTGTAATCAACAAGCAGATGTGAGGTCGGTCATGAAATTACTGCAAGCAGGAATGGTCAGCACCCTTCTTTTGGGTGGATCGGTTGTTGCCGGCGACATGAATGTCCCAGGGAATCTTTCCGTCGACTTAGATGCAACGGTCAAGGGTGCCTTGATTGCCAATGACGGATGTTTCGTCATCGCGCAGGTCGGCTCCATCTGTTCGGCCATGGGCATCTATGTGGGCGGTTATCAGTTGTCATTAGCCAACATTGCGGCCGATGCCTATGGCGCGTCGCAGTGGGGCTATAATTCCGGCACCCTCACCATCGGGGGGGAGGCCTACGGTGCGGAACAGCGGGGCTATCTTGCACCTGACGCCTCTGCCGCCAACACCGGCGCAGGTTCGATTCAATTGCTCAATCTGGCGGACGGACAGCAGGCACTTATTGTCGGCAGCGCGTCGATCGGGCTGGGCGCCTGCACGGTGGTGCATGACCAAGCCATCGTGGCGGGCGACGGTCTGTTCAGTTGCGGCAATGGAACGATCACCGCCGTTGGGTTCTATGGCGATGGCGCGGGGTTGACGAACCTGTCCGGCGCCCGCTTTGTGGCCCACTCGATCGGATCAGAAGCGCTGGCGGTCGGAGCGGTGGAGACAACCTCCCTCGCCAATGAGGCCGTCGGCCAGAACCAATTGGCGGCTGGCGGCGTGACCGAATCCAAGCTGGCCACGGGCGCGGTGACTGCAGGCAAGCTCGCCATTGGCAGCGTCGGGACGAACAAGGCGGTTGTTGCGGAGTGGAACAGTTGGGGCAACGGGCGCTATATGCTCCTTACGGGCAGTCCGGACCTCATCCTGAATCCGGGCCGGACCGTGGCGGGTTACGGCTTGAACGTGATGAACATTTCGGTCAGCGCCTACGGTGCGGAGCAGCGGGGCTATCGTAGCTCTGGCGCGCAAACCATCGGGCCTTATGCCTATGGCGCGGAGCAGCGCGGCTATAACTACGGCACGCAAACCATGGGGTCTTATGCCTATGGCGCGGAGCAGCGCGGCTACAACTACGGCGCGCAAACCATGGGCTCCTCGGCCTATGGCGCGGAGCAGCGCGGCTATAACTACGGCGCGCAAACCATCGGGCCTTCGGCCTATGGCGCGGAGCAGCGCGGCGCTCTTGCGAAATCCTCCTTTGCTACGAACAACGGTGTCGGTTCGCTGCAGTTGCTCAATCTGTCGGGTTCGCAGAAGGCCTTCATAACCGGCAGCGCCTCAATCGGACTGGGCGCCTGCCTCGTGACGAACAACCAAGCCATCGTGGCGGGTGACGGCTTGGCCAGCCGTGGCAACGGGACGGTCACCGCCGTCGGGTTCTACGGCAATGGGGCGGGGCTGACGAACCTGACGTATTCCGCGGCCGTCCTGACCAAAACGGGCGGCACGCTGGCTGGCGACCTGAATATGAACAGCAATCGCGTGACGGGGTTGCCGCCGCCTCAGAACGGAGGGGATGCGGTCTCGAAAGACTATCTGCGGCTGGTGCTGTCTAATCTGAAGCCGCAGGGAAACCTGTCTATGGGAGCGTATACCAACGGCGCGCCGAGTTCGTTCCCTCTGGCGCTCTAGGCCGGCAGGTTGCAGGACACAGGCAGAACGGGTCAGAAACAGGTGGCGTTCGCTCGGTGAAAGGGGAAAGGCTGCGATGATGCGACTGAAAATATTTCTGAGCGTCCTGCTTTTCTCGGTGTGTGTCTGGGCGCTGGGGCTTGTGGCTGCTGCTGTGCGTGCCGAAGACGGCCCGGACTGGTGGCGGGCCCGAGGGGTCTTGCAAAGCGGCGCGGCAACGAATGACTTCGCCGCGCTCAACCTGGGGCAACTCAA
>CAZXVN010000118.1:0-4123 GCA_964643945.1 uncultured Lentisphaeraceae bacterium
TCAGTCATCCTGGCCCACACGCATCCAAGCAGTGACCCAACCCCCAGCAAAGAGGACATCGACATCACCCGCCGCCTGATCGAAGCCGCGAAGATCCTCGGCATCCGCATCGTCGACCACATCATCATCGGCCGCCCCAGCGCCGACACCCCCGGCCACGTCAGCCTGCGCGAGAAAAACCTCGTCGCTTTCGAATAGGTGCCCCCTCTCAAATGTGGGGTGCAGACCGGCTAAGAGTTTCAGCGCGCACACGCATCCGATTCTCACGCCGCCGGCAGGCACCCCCAAAAAGCGGAGCGGGTGCGGGTCAACGCGGACTCAGATTTTTGAGGCGTCCCCGCCGCCCGCTACCGGCGGCAAAAAGCTCGTCCACGTGACCCGTACCCCGGAGCGAACTTCACCGCTGCGGCGCTTTCACAAAGGAAACACCATGAACCAAATCACAATCACGCTTGAACCGGAAGTCCTGTCAGACAAATCGGTTGCCCTCAACCTGGTGCTGACACAGGACACCAGCCGCATCGTCATCCCCGTCACCGGCCACGACCATGCAACACTCGCGGCGGACACCATCGAAGAATGCCTCTTTTCATTCACGCTGGCCGACGTGGTCAACACACTGAAAGAAGAACACCCGTGAAACAAACCGCCGGCACCCCGCGCGACAAGTCACTGCTCCGCTACCTCCGGGCAGCGGGCAAGTACAAAACCCGCTTCCTCATTCAGCGGTCAACATACAGACTGCCTTGACCGGCGTTCACGGTGTGAGCCAAAAGCCGTATGCTGTGTCCGTTTTGAAAAACCGCCCGGGCGGACAGGAGTAGGCGCGCCTGCACGGAAAACAGAGGAGGGTCGGATGCACGGAACTAAAAGATCGTGATCAGCGTGCCGCCGCTACCCGTGTTCGTGACCATCAACACGCCGGGGCCGGAGAAGTAGGTGTCGTCCTGGTTATCCGCAGTGGAAGCGGTCGAGCCCCACGTGCCGGCGGCCTTCGGCCTGCCGTCAAGATACAGCCTTGCGACCGTTTGCGTGCCGTTGAAAGCCAATTCCAGCTTGCCGGGGTAGTTGATATACAGCGGACCCGCACCGATCGAACCCGCTTGTGCCGAGGTTTGGATAGTCACCAGATCAAAGTTCACCGACTTGTCACCGGTTTGAGTATTGGCAAAGGTGAGCGTATGGTTCCCGCCAGTCAGGTCAACGGTCACCGTGTATTTATTCCAAGTGCTATCCGAAGCGGTGATCGTCGTTAACACGGTTCCATCGACCTTGACCTCAAACGGGCAACTATAGCCACCGCGGTTGATCGCGTAAAATGAAATGGTGTAGGTGCCGCCTGAAGAAAAACTGATCGACTGACCCAAATAACTCTTGGTTGCGCCATCCGACTTGGTGAAGGCACCTTGCAAGCCATCCGGACACGCCGGGCCGATGTAGGGCTGGCCCGCCCGAGAGACGCCGACACGAGTGGAGAGGTCCCAAGACGGTATCGTGATGTTTTCGGAAAAACCGCCGGTCGTTGGTGTCTCAAACGAGTTGTTCGCCACAGGAACAGTAATCAGACCGGAAGCGATTCTCAATATGCCGCTATTGATTATCGTGACGCCGTTGTAGGTGTTGGAGCCGGAGAGGATGAACGTGTTGGTGCCGATCTTGGTCAGGCCGCCAGCGCCCGTCAGGGCGCCACTGAAAGTAGTATTCGGAAGGGTGTCACTGCCGACTTTCAAGGTGACGGCCGCGTTGGCCTCGTCCTTGAGCGTGAAGGTTCCAGCGCCGGTCAGACCGCCGAAGACGGGGCTGACGACGCCCGCGTTGAAGGTCACTGTATTCAACGGGCCGACACTCACGGTGGCCGGAGCGAATTGACCGTTGCTGCTAACGACGACATTGAGGGGTTGCGTGACCGTGACGGTTTTGGTGGCGGAGCTGGAAAGCCCCGTGTTGTCGTTGACCGTCAACTTCACGGTGTAGGTGCCCCAGAGCGGGTAGGTGTGGAGGCCCGGGCTCGGCGCGCTGCTGCTGGCGCCGTCGCCGAAATCCCAGGACCAGTTGGTGACCGCGTTGCCGATGTAACCCACGGAGGCGTCGGTGAAGGTCACCGGCAGCGGCGCGTCGCCGGAAGTGACGGGCGCGGCCGTGAAGTCCGCGACCAGCGGAATCCCCGCCAGCAGACGCCCCGTGCCCGTGATCCGGGCGAGTTCGGTGCCGGAATCGCCGCTGCCGACGGCTTTGTAGATGCCGGTGGGCTGTTCGGTCCCGTTGACAAAGAGCTTCGCGACTTGAACCAAGTCGGGGGCGGCGAAAGTCAGTTTCAGCTCGCTGGTGCTGGACAGATACACGCTCGTATTCGTGCCGAGGGCCGCCTTTTGTGTGAGTTCCAGCTTGCAACCCGCAATGACGGTGGTGTTGCCGCTGTAGGTGTTGGTGCCGGAGAGGGTCAGCGTCGCGTTGGCGCCGCCCATCGTCAGGGCGCCGGGGCCGGAAATCGCGCCCGACAGGGTCTGGTTGGCCGTGCTGGCATAGTAGAGGAGCACCGTGGCCGGATTCGCGGTGAACGTGATATTGCCGGCGTAATTGCCGTTGCCCAACACGGCCATGCCGCCAGGAGTGACGCTCAGCACATTGCCGGGAGCAGTGCCCGAGCCGCCGATCAGGAAGTTGCCGGGGCCTCCGTTGTTGCCTCCGTTAAGGGTCATCGGCCCGGTGAACATGTTGGTGCCCTGAAGATTGATGACACCGCAAGAACTGGAACTGCCGGAACTCCAGGTGCAGGTCAGCGAGACTTTGCTACTGTCGGACATGTCCGGGATGCCGCCGGTGTAGGTATAAACAGGACGGTCACCTTGGCATCTAATATGTAGCGTCCGTGTGCCGGTCCCGGTGGCGCTAAACCCGCCGAAGCGGAAACCGGTGTCGTTCACATTGTTGCCGTTGAGCGTCACCGTGCCGGGACCGGTGCCTGCCAGGTTGATGGTGCGGTCGGTCGAGCTCATGGGAGGGGAAATTGAGCCTTGGGGCCCGCCATAAAAGAATGTAGTGTTGGGATAGAGGTCAATGACCGCGTTGGCTCCGGTGGGCGCACCCAAGGGGCCGGCGACACCAGCGTCGGTTAACGGGACATTGTGCCGCAACGTGCCGCTTTGGACGACCGTCTTGCCGGTGTAGTCGCTCGTGTTGTTGATGAGGATCAGCGTGCCACCGCCGGTATGAGTCAATCCTCCTGGCCCGCTCACCTTGCCATTGAGTGTTTGGTCATAACCACCGGAGATGATGGAGTCGGCATTTAAAACAACTGGCCCCGTCCAGCTTCCGCCGAAACCATTGTTTTCCGCATACGTCCCTCCGTTCAAGATGAGGTTGCCCACCATGATCGACCTCTCCCCCCGGAGCGTGGCACCGCTTTCGACCGTCACATTACCCGTGCCCATATTGAATGAAGCCCCATTCGGGCCGATCAGGTGGCCTGCCACGTACAGGGTACCGCCATTGACCGTGATATTGCTGAAATTGGCCGGTGTGACATTGAGACTTAGCTGGCCGCCGCCGGACTTGGTCAGCGAGCCTGTTGCAACGGCGTTTCCGCTGAAGGTATAGTCGCCGGCGCTGACAGTGGTGGATGCCGGTGACATGCCGGACGAGAGGGTGATTGTGCCGCCGGCCTTGTTGAAGATCACATCGACCGTGCCGTCACTAGTGAAGTTCGTGGTCGTTGCTCCTGCATCAGCGGTCCAGTTAGCGGTAGTGGTGTCCCAGGCGCCGCCGCCAGCCAAGTTCCAAGTGATGCCGGCGCGGACGGATAACGTTGCGGACAGCGCCAGGGCGAGGCCGGTGAGAACCCGGAGGGTTCGAGTGCTTGCGTCAGTTCTGTTCCTCATGCCTTTATTCCTTATTCGTGTCCCCATATCACTAGTGTCGTGTCCCTTAAATAACTAGACAATCGGCCGCAGGGATGTGAAAGTTCGCGGCATAACACCGAGACCACATGAAAAAGCTCTGGGGGCAGCCGAAATGACACAACTGGAACAATGGGTGAAGGCGCACGGAACACCGCAGCAGGTGGTGATGCGCAGCCGTGTCGCGATTGAGGCTGCCGGCGGGCTGGGTGATACGGGTATCGCGT
>CAZXVN010000119.1:0-15414 GCA_964643945.1 uncultured Lentisphaeraceae bacterium
GCCTCGCACCGGGCTTCCCCGTTCTTGGCGCGAATGGGAACAATAGCAACTTCGCCATGCCCCCGTCAACACCGTTCGGAAAAAAACTTCGTTTGTCTTCCGCCCGCTCCTTCCGGCGCCGGCCGGACTCGCTGCCCGGGGTACCCTGAAAGAGCCGCAAAGATTACCAGACGGCCCCACGCGCGTCAACCGCGATCTTGAAAAAAGTTTCGGAAAGATTTGCGAGGTCGATTTAGGTGCTCATCATGGCAAGAAAATCCGGCGGCGGCGGCGCGGTGAAATCCATCGCCGCGCCGGTTACCGGATGTGTAAAAACCAGATGCGCGGCATGGAGCATCTGCCGCGCAGGAACGTGTGGCAGGCGCTTGTCTGCCGCGGTTTTTCCATAGGCCCTGTCGCCCACCACCGGGCATCCCAGCGACTGCATGTGCACACGGATCTGATGCGTCCGGCCCGTCTCAATGCGGCAGCGCACCAGCGTCATGTCCCCCACCTGTTTTTCGACCGTGTAGTGCGTCACCGCCATCTTGCCGTTGCGCGCCACCACCGCCATCTGCTTGCGGTGCGCGGGATGACGCCCGATCAAGCCGCTCACCGTGCCCGACGTCTTCGGCGGCACGCCATGCACCAGCGCCAGATACTCCTTGGTAATGCCGCCTGTCTGGAACAGCCGCACGAACCCCGCCATGGCCGCGTCGTTCTTCGCCACCACCATCAGTCCCGAGGTGTCTTTGTCCAAGCGGTGTACAATGCCGGGGCGCTCCACGCCGCCTACGCCGCCGAGGTCTTGGCAATGATACAGCAGGGCGTTCACCAGCGTGCCCGAGGCGTGTCCCGGCGCGGGATGCACCACCAGCCCGGCGGGCTTGTTGATGACCAGACAGTCGCCATCCTCGTATAGGATGTCGAGCGGGATATTTTCCGGCACAGGCTCGGCTGGAACCGGCACCGGCACGATGATCCTGATCACCTGCCCCGGCATTGGTTTAGCGTTTGATTTAATCGCCGCGCCGCCGCAGGTCACGCGCCCCTCTTTAATGAGCGCCTGAAGCCGCGCCCGCGACAGCTCCGCCACCTGCGACGCCAGCCAGGCGTCCAGCCGCCCCTCCGCGCCGTCCGGCACAGTCAGCGCGAGCACGCTCTCGGCGGTTTCGATTTCGAGAAAGTCCTCGTCATCTGAGAGCGTGGGAAGGGTGGGAGATGTGGGAATTGTGATAATGGAACACCTTACTTTTTTCGTTCTTCAAGCCGCATGCGGGTCATGCGTTCGCGCAGACCGCCCTCTTTAAGAAACAGTTCGCCGAGGTGCTCGACCTGCTTTCGCAACAAATAGGTGGTCTGATGGATCAGACAGATCGTCATGTTGGCAACAACTTCATCGGGGCGCGTCTGTGCCAGATTCAAATAGTAATCCGAACCGGTCTCACGCTTTCCGAGTTCACGCATACAAACGGCTTCTTTTGAAATCTTATCCCACTGATGCAGTTTCCGTGTCCGCAAGTAATCTTCGTAGTCGACCAGCAACTCCTCCAGGCTCGCTTTGGCTACATTCGTCAGCTTGATCTCCGTCTCTTTGGATGTCGCGGAGGCCACGCACCCCTCGACGATATTCTGTTTTCCCGAGCGTGCGGCCTGCACCATCTGGTCAATCGTGCGGTCGCCCCTCCTGAGATATTTCTCGCAAAAATAATAGGTTAAGTCGTAGACGACGGTGGCTTTCTGAAAGGTCAGTAGATTGTGGTAGTCTCCCCGCCCTCTTAGCAAAGAACCCTCACTCATTCCACACCTCCCACGTCTCACACCGCTCCCACTTTGGGTCTGTATGTTATCAGGAATCCGCCGCCCGCCGCGAGATCCAGCGCCACGCGCACGTCCGGCGCCTGCTCCGCGAACGACTCCTCGACGCAATCGCCCGGCTCGCCCTTGACCGGGTCGCGCAGGATTTCGACATTATAAGTCTTAACTCTCAAATCTACAGGTGTTTGTAACCATAGATCCTCAACGCGCACCGTCAGCGTCTGCGCCGCCGCAGTGACGCCTGCCACCTGCCACACGCCGCCCTGCCGCCGAGCGGCCACCGCGAACTCGCCCGGCTCGCCGCGGAGCATCCAGAAATCGTCGCTTGTTGCGCCGCGGCCCAGCATCATCTCGAACGCCGCGCGGTACGCGGGCGTCACCGCCTCGCCGAAGACCGAAGGCGGCACCGCCGCCTTCGTGAACGGCACCGTGAGAAACAGATGCTCACACCCCTGCCTGCCGTCCGCAACGGACAGGTCATCCACGCGCTCCAGCGCGCCGAAGCGCTGCACCGCAAGGTCGCCGGGACGGTCGAAGAAAACCGCGTGTTGTTCCAGCCCGTGCCGCCAAAACGCGATCACCTTGCCGCCCGGCGCGAAGCGCACCTGGGGGCCGTCGACTTCAGCGTTGAGCGTTGAGCGTTGAACGTTGAGCGTTCCTTCACCGCCCAGCAGCACTGAACCCTGCGGAAACTGAGTGAGCGACATGTCCTGCTCGCCGTGCACGCCCCCTGGGAAGCGCCTCACGGCGCCACTACAAACGGTTGCACTGGCGACACGGCCCGCCTCCTGTTCGTTGTGTGCCCGTAAGAGCCTTCTCCCGGCCTGCCGCACGCTGCAGAACGCGCTCAGGTCGGTGACGCGCACGCGCACTTCCAGCTCGCGGCCGTCACGCCCTGCGAACCGCGCCCGGATCTCGCGCCCCGGGCCGAGGCCGGTCTGCGGCCGGTGCCGCGTGAAGCGCACGAGCGTCATGCCGTACGCCAGCGGGCCGCCCTCGTGCGGCAGCAGCCCGAGGGTCGAGGTGTCGATGACCGGCCGGCCGTCGTACCACACGCGCCACACGGGACACTCGGGGTAGACAGTCGGTCCGATCCAGACGGTTTCCAGAGACACCTCGGCGCGGACTCGCTTGGAGGGGGAGAGCAGGGCGAGCCGAAGCTCTGGAAGAGCGGACTTCATTTGGGGTTTTTCGGCCACACCACCCACGCTTTCAGAAAATGATACTGCACCTAGTGGCGCCGTGAGGCGCTTCTCCTCCGCTCTCTGCCTGACAGCCTTCAGCCTAAACCGCTAACAGCCTTCGTCTCAAAGCTGCAGCTTCGAGAACGCGTCGCCGAGCGAGCCCAGCGTGCCGCCGCCCTTGTTGGACGCGAGCCAGGACGAGACGTCGCTGCCCTCGTCATCGCCGCCGCGCGTTTCCCACCTGGAGGGAAGCGTGAGCGCGATGCGGTCGCCTTCGATAGACTTCACCACGACCTCGATCTTGCTCGACGGCGGAAACTGGCGCTCCAGCTTGGCCACGGGATTGCCGCCTTTGGGAATATCGGTTTCGCTGATGTGCAGCATGCCGGTCTTGGTCTCGGAGAGACGCACAAAAATGCCGAAGGGCTGGATCGACTCGACGATGCCGTCGACCTTCACGCCCTCGGCCAGCTCGCCGGGCTTGAGCGCCTTGATGCGCTCGTCCACCGGCTTCAGGCTGAAGCGGCGGCGCTCGACATCCACGCTTTCCACCTGCAGCAGAAGCTCCTGGCCCTCGGTCACCACTTCGCGCGCGGACATGAGGCGGCGGCCGCCGCCCAGCTTGCCGATCGGGATCAGACCCTCGACGCCGGGGATGAGCTGCGCGAACGCGCCGAACTTTTCGAGCTTGGTGATCGTGCCGGTAAACACCGTGCCCTGCGTGAAGCGCGCCACCGCATCGTCCCACGGGTCGCCCTGCGCGCTGCGCAGGCTGAGCGAGATGCGGTTGCGGTCCCAGTCGAGGTCCTTGATCTGCACGTCCACCTTGTCGCCGGTCTTGACGACGTCCTCGGGCTTGACGTCGCGGCCCCAGGCAATCTCCTTAAGAGGGATCAGCCCTTCCACGCCGCCCAGGTCCACGAACACGCCGAACTCCACAATGCGAGTGACCGTGCCCGTGGCGACCATGCCGACGTGCAGGTCCTCGATCAGATCCTGACGCTGCGCCTCGCGCTCTTTCTCCAGCAGCGTGCGGCGGCTGACGATCACATTCGTGCCGCGCGCATCCTCGCCATACTCGGAGACGAGGAAGTTGAACGTGTGGCCGATATACTCAGCGCCCTCTTGACGGAACAGGCTGATTTGCGAAAAGGGGCAGAAGGCGCGCTTGCCTGCAACGGTCACTTCATAACCCCCGTTAATCTCTTTCTCGACCAGCCCTTCCACCGGCATCTGCCGCTCATAGGCGTCGGCCAGCGAGCGGTCGATCACCTGTTTGGCGCCGACGCTGCCCGAGAAAAGGAACGCGCCGTTCAGCATGCCCGCAAAAATCACCTCGACCGCATCGCCGATCTTGCAGCGCAGCAGCCCGTCCTCGTTGGTCATGTCCGCCAAGGGCACAAGCCCCTCGCGCTTGGCGTTCACGTCCAGCGTCACATACTGGCTGGTGATGTTGCTCACCGTCCCGCGCACGCGGTCACCCGGGTTGAACCCTTTACGGTACTGGCTCAACTGCGCACTCAACAACGACTCGAAATCCGCCATTGACACTTTTTTATCGCTCATGTTTTCTCCAAAGGGCCAGTAGAATACGCCATCCGGCCCTTCGCATGCAATCCGTAACCGTTTTCACCGCTCACCGCACGTCGCGCGGCTTGAGGACCGTCAGCCCGAAGGTCATGGCCCACGCCTCGCTGAGCGGCAACCGTTTCAGCTCATGCCCCGGCCCCCAGGAGTCGGAATAGAGCACCTCCTGGGTCTTCGCGTTGTACCCGATGATGAGCCGGATGTGGCCGAATGCGCCTTGCTGCCCGAGGTCCGGCTTTTCAAGGAACTTTCCGACGACGCACGCCCAGACGACCGGCACGCCCTGCGCGGTGTACTGGGTGATGTTCTTGCGGAACGCCTCCAGTCCCTGCGCCTGCCGCGCCATGGCCTCTTTGAGCGTCGCGGCGTCCATCGCCGCATAGATCCGCATGGAGTCGATCGAGCGCATGTTGGGGCCGGTCGTCGTGACGAACTCCTTGTAGTCGATCAGCCCCTTTTTCTTCTGCTTCGCCTGCCGGTTGTACAGTTCGATCATCTCGTAGAACTTGCTCTTCTCGAAGCTCCGTCCGTTGTCCGGGCGGATCAGGTCTTTCTGATCCAGCTGGTATTTCTTGCCCACCGCATCGAGTGCGCTGACCATGCCGTCGAGCGAGGTGCCTCCTTTTGAGGCGGTGTCCGCGAGCTGGGCGATCTCGTGCTGGTCGACCTGCCGGCCGTAATAGCGCAGGATGCGTTCGGACGAGGCCGCCGCGCAATACCCCTTCTGGCCTTGATCCACCATCGGGATATTGTCCACCCACACGTCGCCCTCGAGGTTACTCTTGACGTTCACCTTCACCGTGCGGGCGGTCGCGGTGCTGACCCAGTCCGGCGTCCCGCCGGTGACCGGCGTCATGCTGCCCTCTTTGACCGGCACCAGCAGCACCTTCACGAACTCGGCTCGGAACGGAACGGCCTGCCCTTCCGAACGGTGCGGGTTCACAAAGGCCCATTCGAGCTGGATGCCCGCCGGCTTCTTCGACCACTGGCGGCGGCTGACGTAATAGTTGGCGCGGTCGTTCGAGGTCTTGCCGGTCATGCCTTTCGACCCCGCGAACGCGCTGATCGCCGCGTCGGCCTTCGTGAACAACTCCTTGAAGGCCTCCTGGTCCAGCTCGCCCGCGTCGCCCTTGTTATAGAGCGAAAGCTCCACGCGGCTCAAGGTTTCCTGCTCGAAATAGACGCGTGCCTCCCACACCTTGAGGTTAAGGAAACTCAGCCAGGGATGATTCGACTTCGCGCCCTTCTTGCCGTCCACAAACGCGAAGCCCATTGGCTGATAGTCGCCCACAAACGTATCCGCGTTCAGCTTCCACGCCGCCTCGCTCTCGAGCAGCGCGTCCAGGCCGGTGGCCTGGGCGGCGAGCCGGAGCGCAAAGAGTAAAATTATCCCAAGCCTACAGTGCCTCATCTTTGATTCCTTTTCCGCTCTACGCACGCTTTTCTCCCCGGTTGCATTACGATCAGTGTTCCTATGCCCCCCGCCTCTTGCCCTTCTTCTCAACCGGCAACAGCGGTGCGATGTAGCGCTCATAGCGAACGAAGAGAAACTCCACGCGCTGGCGGTCGGACGTGAACGCCTGCGGCCGGTAGCAGCGGTCGACCGCACGGTCGAGGTCGGCATGCGCCTTGACCAGATCGGCGGGCATGGTCAGCGGATCGTAAAGATCGGCCAGCGTCGATAGCGGATGGTTGGCCCGCGCATCGAGCACTGCCTGCGCCTTTGCTTCCACTGACGCCTTCTTCTTCGCGTCGCCGGCGAGAAGCACAGCCGTGCGTTTCGGGTCGTGGCCGTCCTCGTGATAGGATGACCAGTAGATACGCGCCGCCGCTTCCTTGACGCAGGAGGCCTCGCCGCCTGACGGTTCCGATCCTCGCGCGTCCATCTGCGGCCACGGGAAGGTGTTGTAGACCATCGAGCCGGAATACCGGAAGTCGGATTTCAGCCGCCCGCCGACCTGCCGCACCCAGGCCATGTGCATGGCTGAGGTCAGAACGCCGAAATGGTACAGGTCGGACGAAGGCACAATAAAATTCGTGTTTGCCGAGATGACGTCCGGGCTCACAAAACCGATCGGAATGTAGGTGCGCCGCTCCGAAGAGACCTCGGGAATCAGAATGTACTCGGTGTCCGGCTGCGAGCGGTAGAAGAACAGCGCGGGCGTCCGCGCGGCGCTCCGGGTGGGCGCGGCCGTGCTCTTCGCCCGGAACGCGCAGACGCGTTCGACCCTCTCCATGACGAGCGGAAGTGAACGGTATTCTTCCGGCTCTGCGTCAGCGAGCCACAAGCACCAGCGCATGTTGCCGTTGATGAATTCCTCCGCACCGGTAAATCGGCGCAGGTATTTTTCCGCGCCCGGCTCTGCGGCGATGAGCGCCGCCTTCTCCGCATCGGTCAGAATCAGGTTGCCGCCGTCGGACGGCTTGTTGCCGCAGCGCATCTCGGGGACGGGCAAGAGCGGCCTCTGTCGTTTGGTGACAAACGTATCCGGCCCGGGCGTGAGATAAGGGCTGATGTTGTCAGTTTCGGTCAAGGTGGCGACGCCGTTGCCGGAGTCGTAATCGAACAGCCTTTTGACGGGAATATCGAACGTCGCAAAGCCGATGATCACGACATGGACGTGGGCCTTGCCGCGGGCCTCGCTCTGCCACTGGAACGTCCGGTGCGCGAAGTGGATCTTGACGCGCCACTTGCCGAAGAGAAGGCCCCAGACAAGCGGCACCTGTTCGCCCTGGGTGATCGAGTTGGTGGACACGAAGCCGACCACGATGGCCGTGCCCTGGATGTATTCGGCGGCGCGGCAGTGCCAGCAGGTGACGTAATCGAGATCGCCGATGTTCTTGAAGCTCCCGAACACGGCCGCCATGTCGGCTTTCTGCGCGGCGGTCTGGTAGTGCTTGCCGATGAAGGGCGGATTGCCGAGAACGTAGGAGCACTGGTCGGTCGGAAGGATTGCTTTCCAGTCGAGCCGCAGGGCGTTGCCGAGGTGGATGTGGGCGGACTTGCGCAGCGGCAGGCGCACGAAGTATTGGCCGAACGCCTCGGAGAGGCGCATGTTCATCTGGTGGTCCATCAGCCACATCGCCACCTCGGCGATGCGGGCGGGCCACTCCTGGATCTCGATGCCGGTGAAGGCGTCCACGTCCACGCGCGAAAGCTCGTGGACGTTGAGCTGCAACTGCACCTCGCCGCCGAAAAGCGCCTTGAGGACGTCGATCTCAAGCAGGCGCAGCTCGCGGTAGGTGATGACCAGGAAATTGCCGCAGCCGCAGGCCGGATCGAAGAAGCGCAGGTTGCCCAGCTTCTCGTGGAACTGCCTGAGCATGGCCTTGCTGCGCCGGGCCTTCCCGAACTCCGCCCGCAGGGCGTCCATGAAGAGCGCGTTGATGACCTTGAGGATGTCTCGTTCCGAGGTATAGTGCCCGCCGGTCTGGCGGCGCTCCTTGGGGTCCATCACGCCTTGAAAGAGCGAGCCGAAAACCGCAGGGGAGATGCGCGACCAGTCGAAGTTCGTGCAGGCGACCAGCGCGTCGCGCATGGCGCGGCTGAAGTCGGCGAAGCCCAGCCGCTCTTTGAACAGCTCGCCGTTGACGTACGGGAAAGCGGCGAGCAATTCGTCGAGGTTCTTCTGGCGGCGCCCGGGCGGGGTGTCCAGAACATCGAAGAGCCGGGCCAGATTCTGGCCGAGGTCGGAGCCGTCCTTGGCCGTCCGGTTCTCGATGTAGAGCTTGAACGTGTCCGGTTCGAAGAGGCCGGTATCGTCCGCGAAGAGGCAGAAGAGGATGCGCACGAGGAAGCGTTCGAGGTCGTGGCCTGTGTAACCGCCTTCGGCCAGCGCGTCGTGAAGGTCGCCGAGGATCTCCACGGCCTTGATGTTGATCGGGTCTTCCTCGCGCAGGCGGTGCTGCTTGTAGCCAGCGATGAAGGCGAACTCCTGAATGTGCTTGTGCAGCTCCTTCAGGGGGAATTCGGTCTTGCGGTAGTGGCGGGCCTCGAAGAGCGGCAGGTCGAGCTGCTCGTCCGGCTCCAAATCATAGAGAGCGACGCGGTCGAAGTCCGACAGGATCACATAGCGCGGCAGGTCGGCGTGGCGCTGTTCGCGGGCGAGGTCCTGAATGTAGCTGAACGCCTGGGACTCGGCCTTGTCCAGGCACTTGCCCCGGCTCTTATGCTCGGCCAGCATCACGCCGCGCCAGAAGAGGTCGATATAGCCGTACTGGCCGTTGATCTTTTTGACAGGTTCTTCGAACGTCGCAAACAAACGGCGTCGCAAGCCGAAGACCGAGAAGAACTCATCCCAGAAGGACTTCGCCTCCGCGTCCTCACGGTGCTCATCGACCCACTCTCGCGAAAAGCGGATGGCGTTTTGTCTGATCTCGTTCCAACTGATCGGCATATCGGCTCCACTACTTCGCGGGCATCACATTAGATGTGTTTACAGTACCACACCCCCGCCGCCGGCGTAAAGAAAAGCGGCGATAAACTCGGCCCCTTTGCTACACCCTCTTTGAAGCCGACATTTCAACGGACTACAGCGTCAGAGGCGCTGACGCCGCCACACGAAAGGTAACCCGCCATGCCGACCCAGCAGAAAACCGCAGACAAACCAGTCAAGGGCAGCAGGGGTCGCTCAGGCTCCCCGCACGAAGCGTGCTCTGCCTTACATCAGCCCCGCAACCGCTGCGCCAATCACGGGCGAATCTTCCAGACAGATGAGTTCGTACGCAATGCCGCGCGGCGCAAGCAGCCGCTGCAGCTCGCGCTGCACGCGGGCCTGGAACTGCGCGGTGCGGGTCAGGTGATAGGTGGAGCCGTCCACGTTCACGCAGACCGCGCGCGCGGGATCCTGGCCCGCGCCGGTCTTGAGAATCGCCGAGGCCAGATTGACCGCCGTCAGCACCGCCGCGCGCTCGTACACCGGCGTACACAGCCGGACCGCCGTCTCCCGGTCTGCCGCGCTGAACGCCGCATCCGAGAACGGGTTGTCCGGCACCGGCGTGCCGCCGCAAAAGTCGTCGAGGTGCTTGCTCGAAACCGTCTTCCATTCCGTGATCTTCGCGGCGGCGGCAGACGAAAAGAAGTTGGCCTTGACCGCCTCGCCCAGCACCACAAAGCCCAGCCACCCGAGATAGGCGCCGGAGATCATCTTCTCGAAGCTGTAGTGGCCGCAGTCGTTCGTGGCCGCGTCCATGACCTTGTCGAACAGCGACTGCCGCACACGGCGGAAGGCGCCCGACTCGACGTTGATGACCATCGAGCCCGCGGGGTCGAGATCCGTCCGCTTGGTGATGCGGGCGTTGCGCTCGACGTAGGCGGTGTTGGTCCCCGTGCCGAGGATGAAGCCGACGTACGCGGAGTAATCCCGCGCCACGCCCGCGCTCTTGCCTGCGAGCAGCGTCGCCACGGTGTCGTTCAGGATCACCACGCGCCGCTCGTAGCCGCGCTGCGCGAGATGCTTCTGGAGGCCTGAGCCGATCATTTGACCCACCACCGAGGGGGCCTGAATCTGCTTGCTCCAGCGGATCAGCCGCGCGTCGCAATCCGGCGTGATCTCCGCCGGATAGGAAAAGCAGAAACCAATGGAGTCGGCCTGATCGGCAATCGGCGCCACGAAGTCTGCAAAGGCGTCGAAAAAGGTCTCGGCGTCGATCTCGCCCTGCGTGCCCGGCATCACGCTTTTTGAAAATGCGCCGATCTGCGCTTTGCCCGCCGCGCTGATCGTTACGACCGCCGCTCGCAGATTCGTGCCGCCCGCGTCCAGCACCACCACCGGCGTGCCGGTCTTGACCGGCCTGTCGATGGTGATGAAGGAGGGGATCATCATCAGCGACGAAGGCCTGCCCGCCAAGCCGGCGTCCATCTCCTCTTCGAAAACCGCCAAGAGCGCTTCGCGGTCGATCCCCTCGACATCCAGTCCGTTTTGCTTCAGAAAAGCCGCTTCTCGGTTGCTCATCGCCTCTCCCTGTTTGCTCACTTCACCAACGAAACCGCCGCATCGCCGACTCCGCCGACAACCTCATAGGGCATTTCCAGTGCGGCCACACACAGTTTGAACGGCGCGACGAGGCCCTGGCCGGTATTAGAGAGCCCGTCGGAGAAATCAACCCCCGGCAGCGGAGAGAAAATCATTTGTACAAGTCCCAGCGGCAGGCGGAAACACTGTGCGGCCTGCCAGGGGATCTCGGCAATCCCCTTGCCCGCACGAACCAGCCCCGGCACGCCTTCCTTGGCCATGACGGCGGTCTTGACGGCCGTCCCCGGATCCGTCGCCCCAAGCGGCCAGGCGAGCGCGAACAGGCAAACCAGCATGAATGTGCGAAGCATCGCCGTACCGGCCGAGTGTAATCTTGAACAGCCAACAGCCAACAAGGAAGACCTCATTATCAAGTGGCCTTCTGCGGTCTTTGCGTTGGACATTGGGCATTCCTTGTTCATTATTGGATATTCAAGAACATCCACCGCTTCTCTACATGCGCACGTTCATTTCCTCGATCTTGGCGAGGATCGAGGCCTCCTCCTCGTGATACATTTCCTGAATCATCGGATCCGAGAAATGATACACGCGCTCTTCAAACGACGTCGTCTCCAGACGCGAAAAAAGGCGCTGCTCGGCCTGCAGGATATCTTTGCCGTAGATGTGGAACGAGTCGGCCTGCCAGTTCATACGCCCGAGCTGAACGGTCTTGCCGGTACGCCGGGCGATCTCGTCAGCGACCACCTCTTTGTTGAACATGACGAAGCCGAACATGTTCATGAAATTCGCACCCCACGCGTCGTTGCTCCGGAACCGGACATTCACGTTCAGCCACTGCACACCCTGTTCGTCCTCGAGGATGCGGTACCAGATGGACTGCAGGCAGGGCGGATCATAGCAGGTCAGGTCCAGGCTCGGCATCCAGGTGATCATCTGAGCCTGCCGCGTGAACGGCTGAGCGCAGAGCTTGCTGATGACGTATTCGACCTGGTCCACCTGGAAGGGCCCGGTGAAAACCGCCTGGCCGTTGCGCTTCTCTTTCCACTGCCCGTAATTCTGCAACCGCCCGTGATACGTGTACTCCCACCGCGTGTCCTCGGGGTCGTTGATGGCCTTGACCCAACCGTCCTTCCGCCCTTCCAATTCGTAGACATACTCGCGCAGGTCCGCGATACCGCCGGGAAAGCCCTTGTGGATCATGGGCTCTGCGAACGGCTCGTCGATGGTCATGTTCATGGTCGCGTCGATGCTGAGCGGATCGCCCGGCTTGTCGTACTGGGTGCCGAGGCGCACGCCCTCGCGGTACAGGGCGACCAGTGCTTTCTCAAAGGTTTCGGCGAGCGAACGCCCGCGGACGGTCAGCACAGGGATGTTGAGCATGCGAGACACCTTTCTTTATTCGGACGGATCAGAACTCCACTTTGGGAGCTTCCTTGGCCTGCTGAACGGATTCAAAATACTTCATGTCCGTGTTGAACCCGCACCGGGCGGCAAAGACATTCCACGGAAAAAGTTTGATCTTGGTGTTGAAGGCCCTGACCGCCTCGTTGTAACGCTGGCGTTCCACCGAGATGCGGTTCTCCGTTCCCGCAAGCTCCGTCTGCAGGCCCATGAAGTTCTCGCTCGCCTTCAATTGCGGATACTGCTCGGCCACCAGCAACAGCCGGCCAAGCCCCGCCTCCAGCTGGCCCGCCGCCGCCGCCTTGTCCGTCTGCGTCTTGGCCGCGGCCCACTGGCTTCTCAGCCGCGCCACTTCCTCGAACAGCCCTTTCTCATGGGACGCATACCCTTTGACCGTATTGACCAGGTTCGGGATAAGGTCATAGCGCCTTTGCAGCACCGTCTCCACCTGGGCCCATTTCGCGAGGCCGTTCTCGTGCAGCGCAACCACCGTGTTGCGCATGCTGATCGCGGCCAGCACCGCCACGACACCGGCAACGATGATTCCTACGAGCGTCTTATTCATTTTCCCCTCCTTTTGGACACTACCATTTCCCGCTTGCGCCGCCGCCGCCGGAAGAACCGCCGCTGAAGCCGCCCCCGCTGCCGCCGCCGCCGGAAGACCAGCCGCTCCCCCCTCGGGATGATCGGCTGCCTGACCGCGCCATGGCGTTCTCAATCCTTTCCATGAACTGAGGAAACCGCCGCCCGATGACATAGCCGGCGATCAACGCAAGCGTAGAGGCAAGGAGGAGGTACGGCAGGGTGCCGTGCTTGATAGCCCCCGTCTGGAATCCAAAGCCAGACGTGAAGATCAGAAAGAAGAGGAGAAACGCGCCGCCCTGGAAGATCAATCCGACTTGCTTGCCCCCGATTCCGCCACCCAGCAGAAAAGTGATTGCAACAAATATACAGGTCATGACCCAAAAAAACACGTTTAGCCCGCCACGCTTGTCCAACGCCTCTCCCCTGCGGCTCTCCGCCCCCGCTGCCGGAGCGGACGGGCTCTGCGCCTCGCCCTGTGCAACACTCATGATCTTTGCCACGGCCAGCGACAATCCTTCACCAAAGCGCCCCTGCTTGAATGCGGGGAACAGCTGCTCGCTGAGGATCCGCCCGGCGATTGCGTCCGTGATCTTCGGTTCCATGCCATAGCCGACTTCGATCCTGGCAGACCGGTCCTTGATGGCGACCAAAAGCAAGACGCCGTTGTCCTGGCCTTTCTTGCCGACACCCCATTGGGCAAACAGCTTATTGGCAAAATCGTCGATGTTGCCACCCTTGAGGGATTCCACCACCGCCACGCCGATCTCATGCCCGGTCCGCTGCTGATACCCGCGCAGGGTCGCCTCGACCGCCTCCCGTTCATCCGGCTTCAGCACCCCCGCAAAATCGGAAACCATACCGCGCGGCTGGAGGCTTTTTAACAGGTCGTCGGATTCGGTCGCCTGACACAGCGAGACCAACAATAGACCCGATGCCAGCAGACACACTATACGGGAGCCGTTCACAGGGAGAAATATGCCATAAACCCGGAACCAGAGGCAATCAGATACCACCCTTTTCCGCTTCCCACGCATCCCGGCAGCGTAGGTGACAAGCGCGAAGCCCACCGGATATGCTGGACGTGACACCGCCGAACACGCGATAATGCTGGCCATTAAATAAATCGCTGGGAGGTGGTTATGAGTTTGACTCTTTTTGGGGAACACCCGTTGGCAACCGATGCGGAAGGCAAATTAAAGACCCGCATCGGATCCCTCTTTGTAGACGCGCACATGCTCGTCACGTTGCCCTGCATGACGCATGCGATGCAGCGTCTCTTCTATACCGCCCATCTGGACCAAGAACGGAAGAACCAAGGGCTGCCGCCGCTTTCGGCAGAAGAGCAAGCGTCCGTTTGGGAGACCGCTGTCGATCTCATTATGGATGGGTGCGATATTCTGATCCGGCCCAATCCCGATCAGATGGCGCTGGCTTTTCAAGGTGATGAACAGCTCCTGGAAGCGGCCTCCAAGCGACACATCCGTTTTCTGAACGCGCGGAACCCCAAGGTGCAGCAGGCCATCCGCGAACGGGGTGAATACTGGCGGATCAGCAGCGAACCGCAAGAGACCCCGGCCATCCTCGCGACGATCGAGAGCTCCAAGATTGCCATCGGCGGCTTGCCCATCTACTATTACAACTCCACCACCGGGTCGCGCTTCCTGACGGTGCAGGCGTTGGAAACACTGGGCACGCTGCCGCTGCACGCGCTACGCCAGCATCTGCAGGAAATTCGCGACTACTCGGCCCAGCGCAACCGGAGCGGCCACCGCGAGGTGGCGTTCTTTGCGTCGGACGGGAACTTCGGCAACAAGGATTTTGCAGGGCGCGCTTTTGAACACGCCAGCCTAGAGGAACTCCGCGCCTGGCATGCGGAACTGGTCGAGCGCTTTAAACAAGCCGTGCCGCACACCTTTCACAAGGATCTGCCCCACGCGCAACTCTGGCGCAACCGTATGTTCGCCTGCCTGAAAGACGAACATAACGACACCGTGACGAACTCCATGGTGAGCGGGCTCACGCCTGAATTCTTCCATAAAGTCCGCTGGCTTCCGGGCGGACGCATCGAAAACGGCGAATTGCTTTTCGATTCCGCTTTCGGCGACGGGACCGGGCCTGCGCACGATGCAGAGCTCGCCGACCTCTGTGACCAACGGGTCTGGGGGTTCATCTGCAACTACCTCCGCGAATTCGGCACGCTCCAGCACGTCAATATCGGCGGCCTTTTGCCGGGCATGAGCCTCCTGCCTCCGGTCGGCGGCCACCGCGCCTATCTCGCGGAGGTCAAACACCGCGGCGCGGAGAAACCGGTGTTGCGCATCCTCCGCATCCAGCGGTGGGGCATCCGCGAACATCTGGATATGGGCAAGGATCTGTTGTGGGCGATCATGGAGGCTCAGGATTATACGGACTACACGCTCGACCGCCGGCTGGGGTGCTGGGAGCTGGGCCTGCCGTTGCCGGGCCGCATCGACACCCGTTATGTGGCCGAAACCTACTTAGGCGCCCACACAAAGTACCATGGCACACGCATCTGGACGACTTATTATGAGCGGGATTTCATCAACGGCCTGGCGACCGACAAGATCCCGGAGTCCCGTCTCAAGGACGACACGTTCGCCCTGAGCCTCGCACGGCTGCTCGGTCAGGCGGCCGCGCCGAACCTGGTGGTGGGCCGCGTCACGATGGCAGGCCAAGTGACTTTTGACGGGGGCGACGAAATGCTCCTGATGGATGAGATCGGCAGGCCTCAACGGATTGTTGTGGCCGACCACGCAGGGACGTTCAACGATTACGAAAAACCGCTGGAGACCTTCGCCGACGCGTATGCCCGCCCGGCCACATCGCGTGCCAGGCTGGTCACGAACCCCGCAGCCTTCATCGAC